>NZ_KV786548.1:1165-7604 GCF_001806955.1 Burkholderia sp. HMSC10F09 | reverse complement strand
CCCGCCGCGGTCGACACGCCGGCCGCGCCGCGTCCCGTCGAGCAGCCCGCGCCGGGCCGCCTCACCGTGATGCAGCCGGCCGCGCCCGATGCGCCGCACGCGCTCGACTTCTCCGACATTCCGCGACAGTACACGCCGGACGGCAACGTGCTGCGCGTCGGCACGCGCCACGGCGCGGCCGAGGTGACGCGATGATGGAAGCGGAAAACTATTGCGGCTACCAGATCTGGGGCCACGCGATCCTGCAGCAGGACGAGATCCTGCAGCCGGAGCGCTTCGCGGCGAGCGGCACGATCACGCAGAACAACAAGCTCGTCGAAGCGTCGGGCGTGCTCGGCGTATTCGATACCGAGGACGAAGCGCGCGAAGCAGGGCTCGAATGGGCGCGCGCGTGGATCGACAACCACCGCTGACCGATTCGCCGGAGCGCGCCGGTCGCCGCAGCGGTACGTGCGGTTGTCGCCGTGCCAAACGAACGAAGGGGCGTCCACGACGCCCCTTCTTTCATCTGCGATCCGCAAACGCGCGCTACGCCGCCGAACGCGGCGGCTGCACCGTGCGCTGCTGACGCCCGACGACGCGCGACAGCACGACGATCGCCGCGAGCGTCGCGACGTACGCGGCGATCTGGATGCCGGCCGGCCGCGCCGTATAGCCGATCAGCGTATGCAGCGCCTTGCCGACCAGGCTCGATTCCTTCAGCAGCCAGGACGTATCCCAGATCGTGTCGCCCCACGACGGCACGAGGCCGGCCGCGAGCAGGAAGCCGACGCACTGGCTCGCCATGCCGGCCGCGAGCAGCACGATCAGCCAGTTGGTGACCGAGAACAGACGCTTCAGCGGAATCTGCAGCAGCCCCGCATACATGGCATAGCCAAGCCCCGCACCGCCTAGCACGCCGAGCAGGCCGCCGGCGATCATCTGCGGCGTCTGGCCGGGGTCGCCCGCGGCGATCCCGTACAGGAACAGCACGGCTTCCGAGCCTTCGCGCAGCACCGCGACGCCGACGACGATCGCGAGCCCCGTCAGCGGCTTGCTGCCCGCGGCGACCGCGCGGCCCACCGCGTTCATCTGCATCGCCATTTCGCGGCCGTGGCGGCTCATCCAGATGCTGTGCCACGCGAGCATCAGCGTCGCGACGAACATCACGCCGGCGTTGAAGACTTCCTGCCCCATCCCCGACGCCCACTGCGAGATCACGTCGGCGAACGCCGCGATCAGCCCCGCGCCGATCACGCCGCCGACCAGCCCGCCGCCGACCCACCAGCCGCGCCGCGGCACGCCGCGCGTGGCGGCCATCACGATCGAGACCACGAGCGCGGCCTCGAGCACTTCCCGGAAGACGATCAGCGCAGTGGACAGCATGGCGGCTTACTTGACGGTCAGATGCGTCTTCGACTGCGCTTCGTGGTACTCGTCGTGAAACTCGTACGTGCCGGCCTTCAACGGCCCGACGAGAATCTCGACCGACTTGCCGGCCGGAACGACCTTCTCGGCCTTGAAGTCGTCGCTTTCGAATTCGGCCGGCGTCGCGTCGAGGTTTTTCACGACGAACTTCACCTTCTTGCCGGCCGGGATCGTCACGCCGTCCGGCGAGAACTTGTGATCCTTCAGCGTCAGGTTGACGACGTCGTCCGCCGCGAACGCGGGCGTGACGCTGGCGCCGATCAGCGCCAGCGCGAAACCGAAAGCGATACGATTCATGATCGAAGACCGAACAGAGCTTGAGGGGCCTCGATACTAAGAGCGATTCGCATTTTCAATCCGAATGCCCTTGTGAACGCAATGGGGATGCCGCTCCATAGCGCGCGCAGCGCGTGCGGCCCGACAAGGCTCATACGCAAATGCGCCGCCGCGCGTGCGCGGTCAATTCGGCCAAACACCGAGCGGCGCGCGTGCCGCGTCGCGCGCATTCGTCGGACGACCGCCTTACGCGCGGCCGACAGCGCGCGACGCCGAACGCACCGATGACGACGCTTGACCTTCCTACCGTGGCAAGCTTCATCATCCGATCGTTCATCCACCGTCAATCAGCCAAGGAGAGAGCACGATGGAATTCGAAGTTCAGGACATGACCTGCGGCGGCTGCGCCAGCGCGATCACGCGCGCGGTGACGGCCGCCGATCCGGCCGCGAAGCTCGATATCGACGTCGCGGCGAAGACCGTCAAGGTCGAATCCGCGCAAGGCGCCGAGCGCGTGCAGGCCGTCATCGAGGCAGCCGGGTTCCATCCGGCGCTGCGCAGCGCGTAACGCGCGCCGCGCGCATCGTCGCTCGACGATGCGCGCGCATGCACGTCAGCGCAGCCGCACGAGCGTCGACTTCAGTTCCGTGTACTTCTCGAGCGCGTGCAGCGACTTGTCGCGGCCATTGCCCGACTGCTTGTAGCCGCCGAACGGGAAGTTCATGTCGCCGCCCTCGTCGTAGCAGTTCACCCACACGGTGCCCGCGCGCAGCCGGCGCGACACGTCGTGCGCGGTCGTCAGGTTCGACGTCCACACGGCGGCCGCAAGCCCGTATTCGGTGTCGTTCGCGATCCGCACGGCCTCGTCGACATCGTCGAACACGATCAGCGACAGCACCGGCCCGAAAATTTCCTCGCGCGCGATCTTCGCGTCGGGCTTCACCTCGAACACGGTCGGCTCGACGTAGAAGCCGCCCGTCTCTTCCTTCACACGCGCGCCGCCCGTGACGAGCGTGCCCTCCTTGCGGCCCGCGTCGATATAGCCGAGCACGCGCTCGAGCTGGACGCGATCGACGATCGCCCCCATCGACACCGACGGATCGAGCGGATTGGCGGGCACGTACGCGCGCGCGGCTGCGACGAGCTTTTCGACGAACGCGTCCTTGATGTCGCGATGCACGAGCAGGCGCGAGCCGGCCGTGCACATCTCGCCCATGTTGTAGAAGATCGCCCCGGCCGCCGCCTGTGCCGCACGGTCGAGATCCGGGCAATCGGGCAGCACGATGTTCGGCGACTTGCCGCCGAGTTCGAGCCACACGCGCTTCAGGTTCGACTGCGCCGCGTACTGCATGATCAGCTTGCCGACCGCCGTCGAGCCCGTGAACGCGATGCAGTCGACGTCCGGATGCAGCGCGAGCAGCTTGCCCGGTTCGCCCGCGCCCGGCACGACGTTGAACACGCCCGGCGGGATGCCGGCCTCGAACGCGAGCTGCGCGACGCGGATCGCGGTGAGCGGCGACTTCTCCGACGGTTTCAGCACGACGCTGTTGCCGGCCGCGAGCGCGGGGCCGAACTTCCATGCGGCCATCAGGATCGGGAAATTCCACGGCACGACCGCCGCGACGACGCCGACCGGCTCGCGCGTGACGAGCCCGACCAGATGATGATCGGCCGGCGCCACTTCGCCGCCGACCTTGTCGATCGCTTCCGCGAACCACTCGACGCAGTACGCGGCGCCCGGCACGTCGACCGTCGTCGTGTCGCCGATCGGCTTGCCGGCATCGAGCGTTTCGAGCAGCGCGAGCTCGTCGAGATGCGCGCGCATCAGCGCAGCCCAGCGCAGCAGCACGGCCTTGCGCGCACGCGGATTCAGGCCGGCCCAGACGCCCGCGTCGAAGGCGCGCCGCGCGGCCGCGACGGCCGCGTTCACGTCGGCTTCGCCGCCATCGGCGACCTTCGTCAGCACGCGGCCGTCGATCGGGCTCACGCAGTCGAACGTGCGGCCGCCATGCGCATCGCGCAGCGTGCCGTCGATGAATGCGCGCCCTTCGATCGCGAGCGACGCCGCCTTGTCCTGCCAGTCAGCCAAAGTCAACTTATTCATCAGGATGCCTCAATGTGATGGCATTCGCGGCTCGACGTCCGGTGCGCGCGACGCGCGGCCGCCGCGAATGTGGTGACGCGCGGTCAGAAGGTCGCCGGCGAATTGGCCGACACGACCTCGCAAATCTGGTCCGCGCTGGGATTGCGAAAACGGTGCGGCAAACGGCTCTCGAAGTAGTAGCCGTCTCCGGGGTCGAGCAGCCACGTCGCGCCGTCGACGGTCAGCTCGAGCCGGCCCGACACGACGACGCCGCCCTCGTGCCCCGCATGCGCGAGCATCTCGGGGCCCGTATCGGCGTGCGGCTGATAGATCTCGCGCATGATGCACATGTTGCGATCCTTCACGCCGGCGCCGACGAGATGAAACGCGAGCGACTCGTTGCCGAGGTTCGGCATCTCGTCGCGGCGCGACACGACCGAACGCGACTCGACGAGCTCGAACGTGAAGAACTCCGCGAGGCTCATCGGAATGCATTCGAGCAGCTTCTTCAGCGACCCGACGGAAGGACTGACGCGCCCCTGCTCGATCAGCGAGATCGTGCCGTTGGTGACGCCCGCGCGCTTCGCGAGTTCGCGCTGCGACAGGCCATGCTTGTTGCGCACGAAACGCAGGCGCTCGGCGACTTCGGTGGACATCGATTCGGTTTCGGACACGATAGGCGCGGTGAAAAAGTGAAAACGACGCTGGAGCAGCCGTTGAATATTCTAATCACTTTATGCCGCGCATCAGCGGGGAAAACCCTGAAAGCCGATCGAAATAATGAACACGTCCGAGCTTATTCCTTTGTCGAATATTTTGTTCGGACTGCATCGGGAAAGCCCTGATACGACACCGTCAAAAAACATTTGACGCCGTTTTTGGCTCGTATATGCTGGCTCTCAGGTTGGCGTCATTGGCTTGCATCAACGCCAAAACGGGTTATCGCAGTGCAAAAATCGATACCCGTCGATGTAAATGACGCAAAACCGGCGCCTTGATTATTTTAAACGCCCCGCGCGTTGAAACGATCAGGTGTTCAATACTTTCAACGAACCAGTCGAGTGTAATCGTGAGAGTCCGTGGCCCTCTGGTGAGGTGGGATCGAGGCGATGTGCGAAGTCTGCGCAGCGCCGCTCCCGCTTCCGACGGCAGTTGCGGCTGGCATAGTCCTCGCCTGCTGCATCTGTCCATCTACACCATCCTGTCTCGTCGTTCCGTTCGGCGTCACAACGCCGTGTCCGCACGCGCATTCGTCGCCGTCGATACCGACGAAGTGGCATCGCTGCTGCCGTAGCGCCTCTCCTTTCTGCACGTCGTTCGTTTCGTTAGCCGATTCGTCAGCCGCCGCTCGCGCGCGGCGACGGAATGCATTCGCACGCTCATTGCCGCGGCGCATGCCGCAATGAAACGAACGACGGCCTGACCGTCATGCGCAGCGCCGATCGCGCTGTCGTCCCGCTGCGCGCCCTTGGCAGCGGCCTCGCGTGTTTCGCGAGGCTGCGGGGCCGTTGCACGCCTGCGTTTTTCCCGACGCGGCGATGCGCGTGCAACGATCCTATGGAGCACTGATCGACGTCATGGAAAGGAAACCTCTCGTCGGCATCACCGCCGACTACACGCAGATCGGCGCACACGCGTCGCATACGGTCGGCGACAAGTACGTCGCCGCCATCGTCGACGGCGCGCAGGCGCTCGCGATGCTGCTGCCCGCGCTCGGCGAACGCCAATCGGTCGACGACGTGCTCGACGTCGTCGACGGCCTGCTGTTTACCGGCAGCTATTCGAACATCGAGCCGCACCGATACGGCGGCGAACCGAGCGCACCGGGCACGAAGCACGACCCGGCCCGCGATGCGACGACGCTGCCGCTGATGCGCGCCGCGATCGCGGCCGGCGTGCCCGTGCTTGCGGTATGCCGCGGCTTTCAGGAGCTGAACGTCGTCTGCGGCGGCACGCTGCATCAGCGCGTGCACGAAGTACCGGGCCTCGCCGATCACCGCGAGGACGACGACGCGCCGCTGAACGTGCAGTACGGCCCCGCGCACACGGTGCGGGTGACGCCGGGCGGCATCCTGCACGAGCTCGCCGGCGGCCGCGACGAAGTGCACGTGAATTCGCTGCACAAGCAAGGCATCGCGCAGCTCGGTTCGAGCCTCGCGATCGAAGCCGTCGCGCCGGACGGGCTGATCGAGGCCGTCAGCGTCGTCGATGCGCGCGCCTTCGCGCTCGCCGTGCAATGGCATCCGGAATGGCGGCACGCGTACGACCCGCTGTCGAGCGCGATCTTCCGCGCGTTCGGCGATGCGTGCCGCGCGCGCCGCGACGCGCGTTCGCATGCCCGGCCCGCCGCTGCGCTCGCCTGAGCGCGCCGACCCACTTACGAGAACGAACATGCAAGACATCGAAGACTTTCTGAAGCAGCACCGGATTACCGAGATCGAAGCGATCATTCCCGACATGGCCGGCATCGCGCGCGGCAAGATCACGCCGCGCAACAAGTTCACGTCCGGCGAATCGATGCGGCTGCCGCAGGCCGTGATGGTGCAGACCGTCACCGGCGACTATCCGGACGACGGGTCGCTCTCCGGCGTCACCGATCCCGACATGGTGTGCGTACCCGACACGTCGACGATCCGGCTGATTCCGTGGGCCGTCGATCCGACCGCGCAGGTG
>NZ_KV786548.1:0-1145 GCF_001806955.1 Burkholderia sp. HMSC10F09 | reverse complement strand
GGTCGAGATCTCGCCGCGCTACGTGCTGCGCCGCGTGCTCGACCTGTACAAGAAGAAAGGCTGGAAGCCGGTCGTCGCGCCCGAGCTCGAGTTCTATCTGGTCGACATGAACAAGGACCCCGACCTGCCGCTGCGTCCGCCCGTCGGCCGCACGGGCCGGCCGGAAACGGGCCGCCAGTCGTATTCGATCGAGGCCGTCAACGAGTTCGATCCGCTGTTCGAAGACATCTACGAATACTGCGAGACGCAGGACCTCGACATCGACACGCTGATCCATGAAGTCGGTGCCGCGCAGATGGAAATCAACTTCATGCACGGCGATGCGCTGTCGCTCGCCGATCAGGTGTTCCTGTTCAAGCGCACGGTGCGCGAAGCGGCGTTGCGTCACAACATGTACGCGACCTTCATGGCGAAGCCGATGGAAGGCGAACCGGGCTCGGCAATGCACGTGCATCAGAGCATCGTCGACGAGGAAAGCGGCCAGAACCTGTTCACGTCGCCCGAAACGGGCGGCGCGACGTCGATGTTCTACAACTTCCTCGCCGGCTTGCAGAAGTACACGCCCGCGCTGATGCCGATCTTCGCGCCGTACATCAACTCGTATCGCCGGCTGTCGCGGTTCATGGCCGCGCCGATCAACGTGCAGTGGGGCTACGACAACCGCACGGTCGGCTTTCGCATTCCGCATTCGAGCCCGGCCGCGCGGCGCATCGAGAACCGGATTCCGGGCGTCGACTGCAATCCGTATCTGGCGCTCGCCGCGACGCTCGCGGCCGGCTATCTCGGCATCACGCAGCGGCTCGAGCCGACCGAGCCGCTCGTCAGCGACGGCTACTCGCTGCCGTATCAGCTGCCGCGCAATCTCGAGGACGGACTCACGCTGATGTCGGCATGCGAGCCGCTCGGCGAGATCCTCGGCCACAAGTTCCTGAAAGCGTATTTCGCGCTGAAGGAGACCGAATACGAAGCGTTCTTCCGCGTGATCAGCTCGTGGGAACGCCGTCATCTGCTGCTGCACGTGTAAGCGCGCACAACCGCAATCCGGAGGAAACATGACCTATCGCAACGAATCCGCGTGGATCCAGCCCGCCGCACCGGCGGCCCGCGCGACGCAGGCGCGCTCGACCGCCGAATACCGCGCGCTC
>NZ_KV786547.1:0-2086 GCF_001806955.1 Burkholderia sp. HMSC10F09 | reverse complement strand
GCAAGTCGACGATCGTCTGCAATCTCGCGGCAGTCAGCGCAAGCGAAGGGCTGCGCACGCTCGTCGTCGATCTCGACGCGCAGGCGAATTCGACACGCTACCTCCTCGGCGAACGAGCGACCGACGCGCATCCGGGCGTCGCGGACTTCTTCGACACCGCGCTCACGTTCAGCTTCCGGCCGGTCGACGTCGCGTCGTTCATCCATCCCACGCCGTTCGCGCAGCTCGACGTCATGCCGGCGCATCCCGATCTCGACACGCTGCACGGCAAGCTCGAATCGCGCTACAAGATCTACAAGCTGCGCGACGCGCTGAACGAACTGCACGCGTACGACGCCGTCTACATCGACACGCCGCCGGCGCTGAACTTCTACACGCGCTCGGCGCTGATCGCGGTCGAGCGTTGCCTGATTCCGTTCGACTGCGACGACTTTTCACGCCGGGCGCTGTATACGCTGCTCGAGAACGTGAAGGAGATCCGGCAGGACCACAACGCGGCGCTCGAAGTGGAGGGGATCGTCATCAACCAGTTCCAGCCGCGCGCGAGCCTGCCTCAGCGGCTCGTCGACGAGCTCGTGGAAGAAGGGCTGCCGGTGCTTGCGTCGCGGCTGTCGTCGTCGGTGAAAATCCGTGAATCGCATCAGCAGTCGACTCCCCTCATCCATCTCGAACCGACTCACAAGCTCGCGCACGAATTTCGCGCGCTGCACCGCGAATTAGTCGGCTGAATAAACCGGCAAGTATTTGTCATTTGATCCGATCATTGAAACTTTCATTAATAAACGAGAAAACGGTTTCAATGTAAATTCCGAAAAAACGATTACATAAGCGACTGCTTCATCACTCGATGGCTGTACTTGTTTCTAATAGCGGAAATAATGACGGGGTAAGACTTGCTGAATGTTCATGCGATTGACCCAGTAAAAAGGTAACGGCGGCGCGCGTCGGCCCGTAGTGGCGCGGGCATAGGCCGGGAGCCGGAAGCCGGCGGCGACGGATCTCGATGAGCGGATAAGGGTTTATACCTATCATTAATGCCACTTAATCGACAATTAATCGATTTAGAATGCCTCCTCGAACTTCCGGTGCCCAATTAGCAGCGGTGGTTAAATAAAGGAGCCGGACCTCGATCTGGCTTCCATTTTCTTTTCCTCGCCTCTCGCATTGCCAACAGGAGCGTGTCCGATGTCTGTATTTGCCCCCGAAAAACTCGTTGCCGATTATCAATCCGGTGTCGCCGCCTGGTTTGCGATTGCCCGCCCGGCGATCCGCGGTTTCGAGGCCGTCGTCGAACTGAATCTGCAGGCGACCAAGACGGCGCTTGCGGAATACGAGGACAAGCTGAAGGACGCGCTCAACACGACGAACCCGATCGCGGGTTTCGCGCAGCGCGTCGCCGCGCCGCAGGAAGCGGCCGGCAAGGCGGTCGCGTACGGCCGCCATCTGTTCGACATCGCCGTGTCGACGCAGGTCGAATGGACGAAGGTCGCACATGAACAATACGAACAGGCCGACCTTCGGATGAAGGATGTGATCGGCGAGCTGACCAAGCATGCACCGGCCGGTTCGGCACCGGTCGTGGCCGTGCTGAATTCGGCGCTGTCCGCGGCGAGCGCAGCTGCGGAGTCGGTGCGCGCCGCCGCCGGGCAGGCGATGGAGGCCGCACAGAGCAGCTTCGAGACGGCTGGCGAGACGGCTGCCGAGACGGCCGCCCGCACCGGCAAGCAGGTTGCCGCGACCGCTCGCAAGGAAGCGGCCGGGCGCGAAACGGCGGCCTGAGCCCGCGTCGCGCGTTCGCGCGACGTGACCGAAACGGCGCCGGACGATTGCCCCCGCGTGTGCCACGCGGGTGCGAACCGTTCCGGCTGCCTCGATGACGCTGGCGCACGGCGCGACCGTGCGGGGAATCGCGCGCGCTCGCGCTGCGGTGTGTCGGCGCGCATCCGTACGTGGCGTATCGCGACGCGAGGCGGCGAGCGTGTGCAGTTTGCATCGTTTGCCGATCACTCGTGCCGGCGCCGGACCAAACGATTTGATGCAGGGATTGAACATGACCGACGTAGTGATCGTATCGGCCGCGCGGACC
>NZ_KV786546.1:0-12524 GCF_001806955.1 Burkholderia sp. HMSC10F09 | reverse complement strand
GGACCGGCGCCGCGGCCGGCGCGCCGCGCTGGGCGGTCGCGCCCGGCAGCGCCGTCTCCACGTAATCGAGAAAACGTCGCCGGAACGTGTCGGCCGAGAACCGCTCCGCGTTCGCGCGGCACGCACGCGGCGTGAAGCGCTGCGGCGCGCGCTCGAAATCGTCGACGGCCGCGACGATCGCCTGCGGCGTCTGCTCGTCGAAGAACAGTCCGGTCGGGTTCATGTCGGCGCGCGGATCGAGCACCGTTTCGAGCGCGCCGCCCTTGCCGTACGCGATCACCGGCGTGCCGCAGGCCTGCGCCTCGACGACCGAAATGCCGAAGTCCTCCTCGGCAGCGAACACGAACGCCTTCGCGCGGCGCATGCGGTCGTGCAGCACGGCGAACGGCTGGTAGCCCATGATCTCGACGTTCGGGCCGGCCTTCGCGCGGATCTTGTCCATCTCGGGGCCGTCGCCGATCACGACGAGCTTGCGCTCGGGCGTGCGCGAGAATGCGTCGACGATCAGGTCGATCTTCTTGTACGGCACCATCCGCGATGCAGTCAGGTAGAAGTCGTCCTTCACCTCGTTCAGCGAGAACGCGTCGACGTCGACCGGCGGAAAGATCACGGCCGCATCGCGGTGATAGACCTTGCGGATGCGCCGGGCGATGAACGCCGAATTCGCGATGAAACCGTCGACGGCGTTCGCGGTACGCGTGTCCCAGTTGCGGATGTAATGCAGGATCATCCGCGCGAGCAGCGACTTCGGCCCGTGCGTGAGGTTCGACTGTTCCAGATACTGGTGCTGCAGATCCCACGCGTAGCGGATCGGCGAATGCACGTAGCTGATGTGCACCTGGTCGGGACCGGTCAGCACGCCTTTGGCGACCGCGTGGCTGCTCGAGATCACGAGGTCGTAGCCCGACACGTCGAGCTGCTCGATCGCGAGCGGCATCAGCGGCAGATAGCTGCGGTACTTGGTGCGCGCGAACGGCAGCTTCTGGATGAACGTCGTCGTCACCGGCTTGCCGCGCACGAACGCGCGATCGTCGAGAAAGTCGACGAGGCTGAACAGGTCCGCGTCGGGAAAGCACGCGAGGATCTGCTCGAGCACGCGCTCGGCGCCCGCATAGGTGACCAGCCAGTCGTGGACGATCGCGACGCGCAGCGGGCGCGACGCATCGCGCGCGGGCGCCGGTTCGTCGCGCGGCACGGCGCGCAGCGTGCCCGCTTCGCCGGCGACGGCTGCGACCGTCGCGTCGGCCGGCGCCGCATTGAGAAGGGCGTGTTCCGCCAGATCGCGATTCATGTGGTTTTCCTCGCATTGAGACGGCCGATCAGGCCGGACGCCAGCGCGCGCAGCCCCGGCGTCATCGTGAGCGACCAGGCGACGTTCAGCGTCAGCACGATCGCGCACATGCCGATGGATTCGGCGAGCCCCGTCCAGGCGTTCGCAAGCGCGAGGCTCACGAGCAGGAACGCGAGGTGCGCGACCATGTCGAACACGATCGCGCGCATCCGGATCGCCGACAGATAGAGCAGCACGCCGTAGTCGACCAGCGCGCGGGCGGCGACGACCACCGCCGCGCCGATCAGCCCGTAGCGATGAATGCCGAGCCACAGCGCGCCGACGAAGAACGGCATCTGGACGAGCCCGGCCAGCGCCGCGCGCGCCGGGTTGACCTGCGACTGGATCAGGATCCGCGTGACGCTGGCCTGGCCGACGAGCCACACGCCGACCACGAGCACGCGCCCGACCGGCGCCGAATGCGCGGCCAGATCGGGGCCGACCCACAGCGTCAGGAACGGCGCCAGCGCAAAGATCGCGACGATCGCGACCGGCGTGAACACGCCGTTCAGGAATTCGAGCGACTGGCGCGCGAGCGTGTCGGCATGCTCGCGGCCGAGCGCCGACAGGCGCGGGAACAGCGTGCGCACGAGCGCGTTCGGCAGCATGTTCAGCCGCGTGACGAGGTTCTGCGGCACCGTGTAGTAGGTGACGAACTTCGCGCCCATGCCGGCGCCGAGCATCACGCGGTCGAGCGTGTCGGCGATCATGCTCGTCGTGCTCGCGATCAGCATCCAGCCGCCGAAGTTGAACAGTCCTTTCGCGGTGCCCCATTGCGGCGGATCGACGCGCCGGATCCCGAGCACGCGCACGCTCGCATAGCCGAGCATCACCGCGGCGATGAGCCGCGCGACGACCGCGGCGGCGAGCACCGTCTGCAGGTTCGGCGCGATCCACCAGGCCGCGCCGAGCGGCAGCAGCTGGAACAGGAACGTGCCGATCGTCTGGTTCGTGTTGAACACGCCGAAGCGCTCGGCGCCGTTGATCGCGCCCGCGAACACCCACGACACGTTCGCGAGCGGAATCGCGAGCGCGAGCCACGGCAGCGCGAGATACACCTCGTGCTGCATCGCGGCCGACACCTTCGTGAAATACGCGGTGTAGACGAATGCGCCGAAATAGATCAGCAGCCCGCCCGCGATGCCGGTACCGAGATTGAGCCAGAACGCGCTCCAGAACACGCGCGCGCTTTCGGCCGCATCGCCGCTCGCGAGCGCCTTCGAGATGTGGTTCTGCGCGGCCATGCTCATGCCGAGATCGAGAATCCCGAAATAGCCGATCAGCGTCCACACGAGACTGACGACGCCGTAGCGCTCGACGCCGAGCGCGTGGATATACGCGGGCACCGTGACCAGCGACACGAAGGTCGGCAGAATCAGCCCGACGAAATTGATCGATACGTTCTTCAGTATGCGTTTGTCCATGCCTGTGCCTTGTCGACGGCCGCGCGTCACGGTTTCCAGCGATACATCAGCACCTTGCCGCGCGCGTCTTCCTCGACGAACACGAGATACTCGCCGTTCTCGCGGCGGAACGCGCTGATGCCGAACGGCACGTCGACCCATCCCGACGCGCGGCCGACCTCCGGCCCCGGACTCATCACGCCGACTTCCTTGCCGGTTTCGTTGTCGTACACGTGGATCTTGCCGACCGGCTCGACCGCGAAGAGGTAGCGGCCTTCGACGGTGATGCCGATCAGGTCGAGAATCGGCTTCGCATCGAGCTGCCACGGCAGCGCGATCGTGTAGCGCGCGACCGGCGAGCCCGTCGACCACTTGTCGAAGCGCACCAGCACGCGGCCGACTTCCTTGTTGATGCCGGGCTGCGGCGGCGCGTCCGCCGTATAGCCCGTCACGTAGAGCGAATCCGTGCGCGCGTCGTAGATCGCGCGACGCAGCTGCGTGAACGGCTTCGGCATCGGATACGTCGTGACCTTGTCGTACGCGTAGATCGGGTTGCCGGCCTTGTCGACGCCGCCGTAGCGGAACCGGTGAATCCCGCGCACGTCGCTCGTGCGCCAGATGTCGCCCTTCGTGTCGACCCACCAGCCCCAGCCGCCCGCCTTCGCGTTGCCGGTCGTATTGATCTCGAATTCGTCCGCGTCGAGCCGGCCGTTGCCGTTCGCGTCGCGCCACAGCCAGTCGCCGCCCGGCGGCTTGTTCGGCACCTTGTCGACCGGCCGCGCACGGCCCGCGATCAGCCCGGACGGAATCGCGACTTCGCCGTCGCGCTTCGCGTCGAAGCGATAGATCTTCAGGTGATCGGCATACATGTCGGTCAGGTACAGGAACGTGCGGCCGTCGAGACGGCGTGCGGTCGGCATGCCGGGCCACTGGTCGGTGTGGAACACCGGATCGTCGGGATACTTGAAGCGGTTCGACAGGAAGCCGACATATTTCCAGTCCTGGCCGGGCGGCTTCGACAGATCGAGCTCGAAGCGCTTGTTGCCGGTGTACACGCTGTCGGGCCGCGCGGGATCGAGCCACGCGCCGTCGACGAACAGCAGCCCCTGCACCTGCCAGCGCAGCGTGCCGTCCGGCGTGTAGCTCTCGAGCACCGCGCCGAGGCCGGCGCCGATCGTGTCGTGACGCGGGCCGACCCCGTTCATCGCGACATAGACGTTGCCCGCGCGGTCGACGCCGACGCCGGTCAGCCCGTTGAAGCGCTGCGGGCCCGGACGGCCCGGCACGGGACCGGCGAAAATGCCGCCGCGCACGCCGAGCGTGCCGGACGGCGCATAGCGCTCGCCGCTCTTCGAGAAAATCAGGATCTGCTGGCGCGGGCCGTTGTCGGCGACGAACACGCGCCCCTTCGTGTCGACCGCGACGTCGACCGCGTCGGTGCCGTCCGGTAGCGCGGGCGCGTCGTCGATCTTGCGGCCGTCCGCACGCACGTGCACGAGGCGCGCGGGGCCGTTCAGCGTGTCGGTCAGCAGCCACAGCGTGCCGTCGGCGGCGAGCGCGATGCGTCCGGGCTCGTGTGCGCTCCACGTGCCCTTTTTCTGCATCGTCTCCGCGTCGTAGACGTCGACCGCGTCGTGCGACGGGTTGGTCGCGAACAGCGTCTTGTCGTCGGCCGCGAGACCGCCGACTTCGGCTTTCAGCTCACCGGCGTCGGGCTTCGCCGCGGCCGGCACTTCGTTGACCACCATGAAGCTCGCGGCCATCCGCGCGCGGCCTGCGTCCGCCCGCCCGCCGGGCGCGACCGACGGCGCCGCGCGAAACGGCGCAGGCTGCTTCATGTCGCCGATCGCGCGCCGCGAGATGCCGAACCACTGCTTGCCCTTGTCGGGCCAGATGCCGGGCGACTGCAGCCGGCCGCGTTCGTTGCCGACGCCGATCGCGACATACGCATACTTGCTGTTCACCGCGATCGCGTTGCCGCCGAGATTGCCCCAGCCATGCGTGCCGCCCGCGAAGCCGAGCATCTTGCCGTCCTGATAGACGCTCGCCTCGGCGCCGCTCTCGTCCCACGGCGCGTTCGTATACACCTTGCCGTCGGGCGTGACCGCGATCGCGCGGATGTCGATTTGCGTCCAGCGGCCGTCGCCGTAGCCGAACGTGTTGCCGATCCACGACGTGGTCGCGGGCAACACGGTTTCGGCCGATGCGGCGCCGGCAGACAGCACCGCGCACATCGTCATGCCAACCAGAATCAGACGTCGCAATGCGCTTCTCCAGACTCGATGCTCGGCGACCGAAACGGCGGCGCATGGCTGCCGCGAAACGTCCGGTCGCTAAATGGGTTTCAAACGTCGCGATGCAGGTTACAAGCAAAAATAATCACAAGAAATTTGGAAATATTTGGGGATGTTTCAGCCTGAAATATCGAGCCGGAACGCGCGCGCCTGCGCGTGAAAATCGGCAATAACGACCGCCGTTCACGCGCGCAGTACGTAGAAAATTCCGCCGACGCACGTCGTGCGTGGCCATGCGGGCGCCCGCCTTTCAGCGGCTTTCATTTTTCGATTGCGCGCAATGCGCTTCGAATGCCCGCCGTTGAATAAATGACATGCGTTTTTTTGCCGATTTCTTTTCCCTAGAATCGGTTTCGATTCGATATTCCACTTAAAAGGCATGCATTACGTTCACGCATCGAATGCAGGACGCGCGACGCCGACAACATGGTACGCGCGTCGCGAAGGGGCGGCGCGATGACGGGCCCGACGCGCACCGCCGAACTCGCACCGCCGCAGCACGGCCGCATCGTCCAGCTCGACGGGCTGCGCGCGATCGCCGTCGGCGCGGTGTTCCTGCAGCACGCGCTGAAGGCGCCGCTGTGGATGGGTGTCGATTTGTTCTTCGTGCTGAGCGGGCTGCTGATCACCGGCATCCTGCTCGAACGCAAGGCACGCGGACAGTCGTACTTCAGCCACTTCTATGCGCGCCGCGTGCGCCGGATCCTGCCGCCCTACGTGCTGCTGCTGATCGTGTCGACGCTGCTGTTCGGCGCGACCTGGCTGCCGCACTGGCCGTGGTACGCGTTCTTCTCGACGAACATCGGGCTGTCGCTCGGCAGCATCGGCCACGACAGCCTGAACGTGCTGTGGTCGCTCGCGGTCGAGGAGCAGTTCTACATCTTCTGGCCGTTCGTCGTGCTGTGGTGTTCGGAACGCGTGCTGCTGTGGGTCGCCGCCGCGCTGATCGTCGTCGCGCCGGTGTTGCGCGCCATCGCGACGCCGTGGTTCGACTCGTTCTGGCCGATCTACTACCTGACGCCGTTCCGCATGGACCTGCTCGCCGCCGGTGCGCTGCTTGCGATCGTGCTGCGCCGCGACCGTCGCGCGCTGGAGCCGTTCTATCCGCTCGCGATCGTCGGCGCACTCGTCGCGCTCGCGATTCTCGGCGCGCTGCACTTGTCGTTTCCGCGTTTCCGCGCGGCCAATACGCCGCTGTCGAACGCCGCGCTCTACAGCATCTCGCTGCTGCTGTGCACGTCGATCGTCGTGATCGCACTTCGCGGGCGCGGGCTCGTCCAGCGCGTGCTGACGAACCCGGTGCTCGTCTATATCGGCACCGTCAGCTACACCGTGTATCTGATTCACCTCAGCGTGCTGTACGCGCTGTGGCCGCTGCATCTGAACCGCTTCGTGACGGCCGCGCTCGCACTTGCGATCACGCTCGCCTACGCGACGCTGAGCTGGTACGGCTTCGAGCGCCGCCTGACGCGCGGCCCCGCACGCCGCGCGCTGCCCGCCGCGGCACGCACGACCGCCTGATTTTCATCTTCCATCGCTTCTACCAGGACATCGCCATGAGCCACACTCGCAAGGCCATCATCACGGGGATCACGGGGCAGGACGGCGCCTACCTGACCAAGCTGCTGCTCGACAAGGGCTATCAGGTCACCGGCACCTACCGCCGCACCAGCTCGGTGAACTTCTGGCGGATCGCCGAGCTCGGCGTCGACACGCATCCGAATCTGACGCTCGTCGAACACGATCTGACCGACGCCGGTTCGAGCCTGCGGCTGCTCGAGCGCACGCAGCCCGACGAGCTGTACAACCTGGCGGCGCAAAGCTTCGTCGGCGTGTCGTTCGACCAGCCGTCGACGACCGCCGAAGTCACGGGCCTCGGCACGCTGAACCTGCTCGAGGCGATTCGCGTCGTGAGCCCGCGCACGCGCTTCTATCAGGCATCGACGTCGGAAATGTTCGGCAAGGTGCAGTCGATTCCGCAAACGGAAACGACCGCGTTCTATCCGCGCAGCCCGTACGGCGTCGCGAAGCTGTTCGCGCACTGGACGACCGTCAACTATCGCGAATCGTACGGCCTGTTCGGCTGCAGCGGCATCCTGTTCAATCACGAGTCGCCGCTGCGCGGCCGCGAGTTCGTCACGCGCAAGATCACCGATACGGTCGCGAAGATCCGGCTCGGCAAAGCGAAGCGGCTCGAGCTCGGCAATCTCGATGCGAAGCGCGACTGGGGCTTCGCGCTCGAATACGTCGAAGGCATGTGGCGGATGCTGCAGGCGGACGAGCCGGACACCTACGTGCTCGCGACGAACCGCACCGAAACCGTGCGCGACTTCGTGCGGATGGCGTTCGCTGCTGCCGGCTATCAGATCGAATGGACCGGCAAGGGCGAACAGGAGCGCGGCCTCGACGCGGCGACCGGCGACGTGCTCGTCGAAGTGAATCCGAAGTTCTATCGGCCGGCCGAAGTCGATCTGCTGATCGGCTGCGCCGACAAGGCGAAAAGCAAGCTCGGCTGGGTGCCGAAGACGACGCTCGAACAACTGTGCCAGATGATGGTCGAAGCGGATTTGACGCGGAACACCCACCATGACACGTTCTGATGCCGGACGCGCGGCGCCGCGCCGCGCGTTCGTCACCGGCCTGACGGGCTTCACGGGCCGCTACATCGCGCAACGCCTCGAAGGCGCCGGCTACGAAGTCTGGGGCACGGTCGCACCGGGCGCGCCACGCCCGGACGATCCGGCGCTCGCGCGTTGCACGCTGCTGAGCGTCGACCTGCTCGATGCGGACGCGGTACGTGCGGCCGCCGCCGACGCGCGGCCCGATGCCGTCGTGCATCTCGCTGCGCGCGCGCATGTCGCGAACGACGAGCCGTCGCAGACGTACGCGGTCAACATCATGGGCACGCGCAACCTGCTCGCCGCGCTGGCCGGCCTCGATCGCCGGCCGTCGGCGGTGCTGCTCGCGAGCAGCGCCAACATCTACGGCAACGCGACGGCCGGCGTGCTCGACGAAACCGCGCCGCCCGCGCCCGCGAACGACTACGCGGTCAGCAAGCTCGCGATGGAATACGCGGCGAAGCTATGGACCGACCGGCTGCCGATCGTCATCGCGCGCCCGTTCAACTACACGGGCGTCGGCCAGAGCGAAGCGTATCTGCTGCCGAAGCTCGTCGCGCACTATGCGCGCAACGCGCCGCGCATCTCGCTCGGCAACCTCGACGTGAGCCGCGACTTCTCCGACGTGCGCGACGTGACGGCCGCGTATCTGCGGCTCATCGAAACCGCACCGGCCGGCGACACGTTCAACGTCTGCTCGGAGCGCGCGTATTCGCTGAAGGAAGTGCTGGCGATGCTGTCGCGGATCGCCGGCTACGTGATCGACGTGACGGTCGATCCGCGTTTCGTGCGGCACAACGAAGTGAAGCACCTGAGCGGATCGCGCGACAAGCTGCGGCGCGCGATCGGCGAGCTGCCCGTCACGCCGCTCGAGGAGACGCTGCGATGGATGTACGACGCGATGCGCGACGCGCAGGCCGGCGCGCCGGCTCGCCTCGACTGACAAGCGGCCGCTGCGCCGCGCGGCCGCAACCGACCCCGCAATAAACGAACGCGCCGTTCGCACCGGCAAAGGCCGGCGCGAACGGCGCGTGTCGTCGATGCGCCGGGCCGCCGCGTTCAGCCTTCGAGGCCGTGCGCGAGATCGTTGCGCAGGTCGCCCGCGTTCTCGAGGCCGACCGCAAGCCGGATCAGCCCTTCGGTGATCCCCGCCGCCGCGCGCGCTTCGGGCGTGATGCGCGCATGGGTCGTCGTCGCCGGATGCGTGATCGTCGTGCGCGTATCGCCGAGGTTGCCCGTGATCGAAATCAGCTTCGTGTTGTCGATCACGCGCCATGCGTTCGCGCGCTGCTGTTCGGGCGTGTCGCCCTTCAGCTCGAACGAGACGATCGCGCCGCCGGCCTTCTGCTGGCGCTTCGCGAGTTCATGCTGCGGATGCGATTCGAGGCCCGGATAGAACACGCGCGCGACGGCCGGGTGCGAATCGAGCCAGCGCGCGATCTCGAGCGCGTTCGCCGACTGCTTCTCGACGCGCAGCGACAGCGTTTCCATCCCCTTCAGCAGCACCCACGCGTTGAACGCGGACAGCGTCGGGCCCGCGCTGCGCACGAACGGAAACACCTTGCCCATGATGAATGCCTTCGAGCCGACCAGCGCGCCGCCGAGCACGCGGCCCTGCCCGTCGAGGAATTTCGTCGCCGAATGCATGACGACATCCGCGCCGAGCTTCAGCGGCTGCTGCAGCACGGGGCTGCAGAAACAGTTGTCGACGACGAACAGCGCGTTCGCGTCCTTGGCGATCTTGCCGATCGCCTCGATGTCGGCGAGTTCGGTCAGCGGATTCGACGGCGTCTCGAGGAAGAACATCTTCGTCTCCGGACGCACCGCTTCCTTCCATGCGTTCAGATCGGTCGGATCGACGAAGGTCGTCGTGATGCCGAACTTGCTGAAGATCTGCGAGAACATGCCGAGCGTCGAGCCGAACAGGCTGCGCGAGCTGACGAGGTGATCGCCCGCCTGCAGCGCGGCCATCACGACCGACATGATCGCCGCCATCCCGGACGCGGTCGCGATGCACGCCTCGCCGCCTTCGAGCGCGGCCAGGCGTTCCTGGAACATCGTGACGGTCGGGTTCGTGAAGCGCGAATAGGTGAAGTAGTCTTCCGAATTCGCGAAGCGCTCGGCCGCTTCGGCCGCATTCTTGAAGCAGAAGCTCGAGGTCAGGAACAGCGCTTCCGAATGCTCGTTGAAATCGGTGCGCAGCGTGCCCGCGCGCACGGCGAGCGTGTCGAAGTTGAGGGAGTCGTCCATGTCCGTTTTCCGTATTCGATGGCCGCGCGTGCGCGCGAGCCAGGCCAAACAAAAAGCCCGCCATGCGTCTGCATCAGCGGGCTTCGGTGCGGTACGACAGCGATCGACTCGGGCCGGCTGCCGCCGGCCTTCGCTTTAGCTGTTTTGGGAAGAAGCCCCGCGTCCGCAAGCTGAAATCAAATCGACGCAAGGCCACATCCTAGCACGCTTCGGCACAAGCGTGCGCCGGCAATCACTCGACCGACAGCTGCAGGTTCATCTGCGACCGTGCGGTATCGCTCGCCGTGTCGCGGTCGGCCTGCGATGCGGGCGTCAGGCGCGCGCGCTCGATCGCATCGAGATACTCGGGCGTCACGTCGCCGGTGATGTAGTTGCCGTCGAAGCACGACGCCTCGAAGCGCTCGAGCTTCGGGTTGATGTCGCGCACCGCGCGGCGCAGATCGTCGACGTCCTGATAGATCAGATGATCGGCGCCGATGATCTTCGCGACTTCCTCGTCGCTGCGGCCGTGCGCGACGAGTTCGCCGCGCGTCGGCATGTCGATGCCGTACACGTTCGGGAATTTCACGGGCGGCGCCGCCGACGCGAAAATCACCGACTTCGCGCCCGCGTCGCGCGCCATCTGCACGATCTCGTGCGACGTCGTGCCGCGCACGATCGAATCGTCGACGATCAGCACGTTTTTGTCCTTGAACTCGATGCTCATCGCGTTGAGCTTCTGGCGCACCGACTTCTTGCGCACCGCCTGCCCCGGCATGATGAACGTGCGGCCGACGTAGCGGTTCTTGAAGAAGCCTTCGCGATACTCGACGCCGAGCTTCGCGGCGACCTGCATCGCGGCCGGGCGCGACGAATCGGGAATCGGCATCACGACGTCGATCGGCACGTTCGGCAGCTCGCGCTTGATCTTCTCGGCGAGATAGTCGCCCATGCGCAGGCGCACGTTGTAGACGGGCACGCCGTCGAGGCACGAGTCCGGACGCGCGAGATAGACGTACTCGAACATGCACGGATTCAGCGTCGGATTGTCCGCGCACTGCTGGCTGTGGAAGTTGCCCGCCTGGTCGATGAAGATCGCTTCGCCCGGCAGCACGTCGCGCACGAACTCGAAGCCGATGCCTTCGACCGCGACCGATTCCGACGCGACCATCCATTCGGTGCCGTGCTCGGTCTCGAGCTTGCCGATGCAGAGCGGGCGGATGCCGAACGGATCGCGGAACGCGAGCAGACCGTAGCCGGCGATCAGCGAGACGATCGCATACGAGCCGTGCACGCGGCGGTGCACGCCCGCGACCGCCTTGAACAGCGCGGCCGGATCGAGCTCGAGGCCCGTCGTCGAGAGCTGCAGCTCGTGCGCGAACACGTTGAGCAGCACTTCACTGTCGGAATTGGTGTTGATGTGCCGGCGGTCGATCCGGAACATCTCGTCCTTCAGCTGTTGCCAGTTCGTCAGGTTGCCGTTGTGCGCGAGGATGATCCCGAACGGTGCGTTCACGTAGAACGGCTGCGCCTCGGCTTCGCTCGATGCGGAACCGGCCGTCGGATAGCGAACCTGGCCGATCCCGAACGTGCCGGGCAGGCTGCGCATGTTGCGCGTGCGGAACACGTCGCGCACCATGCCGTTCGCCTTGTACATGTGGAAATTGCTGCCGTCCGCCGTCGCGATGCCTGCCGCGTCCTGACCGCGATGCTGCAGCAGCAGCAGGCTGTCATAGATCAGCTGGTTGACCGGGGATTGGGAGATAACGCCTACGATGCCGCACATGGCATGTCCTTCAGAATGACAAAATCGGTTCCGTCCTGCCCCGTGCGTACGCTCACACGCGCACGTACTGGGCCATGCCGTCGGGCAGGAGCTGCTTCAGCTCGTGCACGCCCTGCTCGGCAATCGGACGCAATAGCGCATTGCGCCAGAAATCCTGTTTGGGCAACTCGGTCAGCCCGGCCGCCGCGACCAGCAACACCACCAGCACGCAGCCGCGCACGAGGCCGAACATCATGCCCAGCGAGCGATCGACGCCGCCGAGGCCGGTCGCCTGCGCGATCCGCGACAGCAGCGCGTTCGCGACGCCCGCGACGAGCACGACGCCGATCACCAGCAGCGCAAACGCGATCACCCACTGCGTCAGCGCGCCGCCCGGCCAGTTCGCCGGGATGTACGGGACCACCAGCCCGACGTAGCGGCTCGCGATCACGATCGCCGCGATCCAGCCGATCAGCCCGAAAATCTCCGACACGAAGCCGCGCCACGCACCGCGCAACGCCGACAACGCGATCACCGCCAATACAGCGTAGTCGAAAGCCGTCAGCATCGTGCGCTACTGCGTCAGCCCGGCTTCGCGCACCTTCGCGATCGCGGCGGACGCGGCCGCGCGATCCGCAAACGGACCCGCACGCAACAGTGTAGCCGTGCTGCCGTCCGCCTGCTTGCGACGCTCGACATATGCGGGCACGCCCGCCGATTTCAATTTCGTCGCCCACGAACGGGCGGTCGCGTCGTCCTTGAACGAGCCGAGCTGCACCGCGAAGCGCGCGCCGGCCGGCGACGACGGCGACGACGCGTCGCTCGTGTCGGTACCCGCCGCCTCGGCGCTCGCGACCGGCGCCGGCTTAGGCGCGGCCGGCTTAG
>NZ_KV786545.1:0-649 GCF_001806955.1 Burkholderia sp. HMSC10F09 | reverse complement strand
GGGAATCGCAGGCCAAGCGCTTTCATGGCGCGGGCGGCGTGCGTGCTATCGATGCGGGCCGGCGCTTTACGCTGATAGACCATCCGGAACACGATCGCGATCCGGCGGACCAGCGCGAGTTCGCGACGATCGAAGTCGCATGGTGGATCGAGAACAACCTGCCCGTGTCCGAGAGCGATTCGAATTTTCCGCACAGCCTTGCGTCGTCGCTCGCACAGGTACGCGCTCGATACGGGGACATGCGAGAACTTCAGGTGCCGCATCCCGACGGTTCGCTCGGCTTCTATCTCGTCGAAGTCGAGGCGCAGCGCACGAGCGTGCCGTATCGCAGCCCGTTCGAGCACGCGAAGCCGAAGATGCACCTCGAGACGGCGATCGTCGTTGGTCCGCAGGGCGAGGAGGTCTATACCGACGAGCTGAACCGGATTCGCGTGCAGTTCGTATGGGATCGCCTCAATCCGGGCAACGAGAACGCATCGTGCTGGGTGCGTGTGGTGCAGTCGGACACCGGCGGCGGCTACGGCGGCGTGCACGTGCCACGAATCGGCGAGGAAGTGCTGATCGACTACGTCGGCGGCAACTGCGACCGGCCGCTGGCGGTCGGGCGCGTGTACAACGGCGCGAACAAGCCGCAGTGGCATAGCGACGG
>NZ_KV786544.1:33946-36006 GCF_001806955.1 Burkholderia sp. HMSC10F09 | reverse complement strand
GCCGAGCGGCCGATGCCGGCCGCGCGCGCACCGCGCCAGCGCGTCGCACCGCCGGTCGCCGGCGAGCGCATGTCGGCCGCCTTCGCGCTGCAGACGCTCGCCGACCTGCGCGATGTGCACGACATCGTCGTCGAGGAAGCGCCGAGCGCGCGGCCCATCATGCAGGAGCACCTGCCGTTCACGCGCAGCGGAACGTTCTACACGATGGACAGCGGCGGGCTGGGCTACGGGATGCCGGCCGCCGTCGGCGTCGCACTCGCGCAGCCGGAGCGGCGCGTGATCGCGCTGATCGGCGACGGCTCGAGCCTGTATTCGATCCAGGCGCTGTGGAGCGCCGCGCAGCTGGGACTACCGATCACGTTCGTGATTCTCAACAACCGCCGCTACGCGGCGCTGCAGGATTTCGCGCCGGTCTTCGGCTTCGGGCCCGACGATCCCGTGCAGGGCACCGATCTGCCCGATCTCGATTTCGTCGCGCTCGCGGCCGGGTTCGGCTGCCGCGGCGTGCGCGTCGGCGATCCGGCGCGCCTGCGCGACACGCTGGCCGACGCGCTGCGTGCGACCGCGCCGGTCGTCGTCGACGTCGAAATCGCCTGATGCGCGCCGCACGTCCTTCCGGAGAAACCATGCAGACTGTATCGATGCTGATCGGCGGCGAACGCCGCCAATCGTCCAACGGCGCGACTTTCGTGCGCCGCAATCCGCTCGACGGCGCGATCGCGTCCGAAGCGCCCGCGTGCACTGTCGACGATGCGCGCGCGGCGGCCGAGGCGGCCGGCCGTGCGTTTCCCGAATGGGCCGCGCTCGGCCCCGGCACGCGGCGTGCGCTGCTGCTGAAGGCGGCCGACGCACTCGACGCGAAGCGCGCGCATTTCGTCGCGGCGATGGCCGCGGAGACGGGCGCATCGGCGCTGTGGGCCGAATTCAACGTGCAGCTCGCGGTGAGCGGGCTCGTCGAGGCCGCGTCGCTGACTACCCAGGTCGGCGGCGAGCTGATCCCGTCCGACGTGCCTGGCTCGCTCGCGATGGGCGTGCGGCAGCCGGCCGGCGTCGTGCTCGGGATCGCGCCGTGGAACGCGCCGGTGATTCTCGGCACGCGCGCGCTCGCGCTGCCGCTCGCCTGCGGCAACACGGTCGTGCTGAAGGGCTCGGAGCTGTGCCCGGCGACGCACGGGCTGATCGTCGACGCGCTGCAGGAGGCCGGCTTGCCGCCGGGCGTCGTGAACTTCGTGACGAACGCGCCCGACGATGCCGGCGCGGTCGTCGCCGCACTGATCGCGCATCCGGCCGTGCGGCGCGTGAACTTCACCGGCTCGACGCGCGTCGGGCGCATCATCGCCGAAGCCTGCGCGCGGCATCTGAAGCCCGCCGTGCTGGAGCTCGGCGGCAAGGCGCCGTTCGTCGTGCTCGACGATGCCGATCTCGATGCGGCCGTCGACGCCGCCGCGTTCGGGGCGTTCGCGAATTCCGGCCAGATCTGCATGTCGACCGAGCGGATCGTCGTCGACACATCGATTGCCGATGCGTTCGTCGCAAAGCTCGCGGACAAGGCCGCGTCGCTGCCGCTCGGCGATCCGCGAAACGGGCCGGTCGTGCTCGGCTCGCTGATCGACGCGAAGGCCGTCGAACGCTGCAACGCGCTGATCGACGATGCGCTCGCGCACGGCGCGACGCTGCTGTGCGGCGGCAAGGCCGACAGCAGGCTGTTCCCGGCGACGCTGCTCGACCACGTGACGCCCGCGATGCGCATCTATGCGGAGGAATCGTTCGGTCCGGTCAAGGGCATCGTGCGCGTCGACGGCGAGGAGGCCGCGATCCGCTGCGCGAACGACAACGCGTTCGGCCTGTCGTCGGCCGTGTTCAGCCGCGACGTCGCGCGCGCGCTGCGCGTCGCCGCCCGCATCGAGTCGGGCATCTGTCACGTGAACGGCCCGACCGTGCACGACGAGGCGCAGATGCCGTTCGGCGGCGTGAAGGACAGCGGCTTCGGCCATTTCGGCGGCAAGGCCGGCATCGCGGCGTTCACGGACCTGCGCTGGATCACCGTGCAGACCGCGCCG
>NZ_KV786544.1:0-33926 GCF_001806955.1 Burkholderia sp. HMSC10F09 | reverse complement strand
GCGCTGGATCACCGTGCAGACCGCGCCGCGTCACTATCCGTTCTGAGAGGCCGCCGACCATGAGAATCGCGATTCTGGGCGCGGGCGCGATGGGCTCGCTGTTCGGCGGCCTGCTCGCGGAAAGCGGCGAGGACGTCACGCTGATCGACGTCAACGACGCGCATCTCGACGCGATTTGTCGCGACGGGCTGCGCATCGACGACGACCGCGGCGAGCGCCGCGTCACGACGTTGCAGGCGCTGCGGCCCGAGGCCGCGAATGCGTCGGCCGACACACCGTTCGATCTGCTGATCGTCTTCACGAAGTCGCTGCATACGCGCGTCGCGCTCGACGGCGTGCGCGCACTGCTGACGCCGCGCACGCATGTGCTGACGCTGCAGAACGGGCTCGGCAATGTCGAGACGCTCAATGCGTTCGTGCCGCTCGAGCGGATCCTCGTCGGTGTCACGACCTGGCCGGCCGATCTGGCCGGGCCTGCGCACGTGCACTCGCACGGCGCGGGCACGATCCGCATGATGACGGCCGACGGCGCGGCGAGCCCGTTCGCGGCGGCGGTGGCCGACGCGCTGTCGCGCGCGGGGCTCGCCTGCACGCTCGATGCGGACGTGTGGGCCGCGATCTGGGAGAAGGTCGCGTTCAACGCGGCGCTCAACACGCTCTGCGCGGTGACGCGCTGCACCGTCGACCAGCTCGGCGAACATCACGACGGGCCGCGCCTCGCGCAGGCGATCGTCGCCGAGACGGCCGCCGTCGCGCGGGCGAAGGGCATCGCGGTCGATGCGGCGCGCATCGCGCGCAACGTCGATCATGCGATCCGCGAACATCGCGGCCATCGCCCGTCGATGCTGCAGGACGTACTCGCGGGCCGCCGCACCGAGATCGATGCGATCGGCGGCAAGGTGGTCGCCGCCGCGCGCGAGGTCGGGCTGGCGGTCCCGCATACCGAAACGATGCTGAGTCTGGTGCGCGTGATCGACGCGCAAGCGGGCTGAGCGTCACGCCGGCGGCCGGCTTGCGCCGCGCGACGAGACACAAGAGCGCCGGGCATGGCCACGGCGCCGGATCGTCATCTCGCCTGGCACGAACTGGCGTGCGAGGCACGGGGTCCGCATCGGCGCCGCGGCGCCGGCGCGGGCCGACTGGAAGCATCGGAGGGAGACAGGATGAAAGCACTCGATTGCCGCAGTTTGGACGCGCATGGCCTGCGCACGGTTGCGCCGCGCGCGGGATGGAGGCACGCATGAGCACGCGCGACGACGCTGCCGCACCCGCCGTCGACATCGGCGCAACGCTCGACGACGGTCCTTTTACGACGATGCAGAAATGCGTGGTACTGCTGGCCGCGCTCTCGATCGTGCTCGACGGCTTCGACGGCCAGCTGATCGGCTTCGCGATTCCGGTGCTGATCAAGGAATGGGGCATCACGCGCGGCGCATTTGCACCGGCCGTCGCGGCGGGGCTGATCGGGATGGGCATCGGCAGCGCCTGCGCGGGGCTCGTTGCCGACCGTTTCGGCCGGCGCGGCGCGGTGCTCGGCAGCGTGTTCCTGTTCGGCGCGGCGACCTGCGCGATCGGGCTCGCGCACAACGTCGAGACGATCGCCGCGCTGCGCTTCGTCGCCGGTCTCGGCATCGGCGGCGCCCTGCCGACCGCGACCACGATGACCGCCGAATACACGCCCGCGCGGCGCCGCACGATGATGGTCACCGCGACGATCGTCTGCGTGCCGCTCGGCGGCATGCTCGCCGGCCTGTTCGCCCACGAAGTGCTGCCGCGCTACGGGTGGCGCACGCTGTTCTTCGCGGGCGGCGCGCTGCCGCTCGTGCTCGGCTTCGTGCTGGCGGCGGCGTTGCCCGAATCGCCGCGCTACCTCGCGCGGCGTCCCGCACGCTGGGCCGAGCTCGGCGCGCTGCTGGCGCGCATGAAGCGTCCGGTCGCGGCGGGCACCGTGTTCACCGATTTGAGGGACGCGCAGGCGCAGGGCGGCAGCGGCGGGTTCCGCTCGCTGTTCGCGGGCGGCCAGGCGCGCGACACGATCGCGCTGTGGTGCGCGTTCTTCATGTGTCTGCTCGCCGTGTATGCGGCCTTCAGCTGGCTGCCGACGATGCTCGCCGCGAGCGGGCTCAGCGTGTCGCTCGCAGGCGCGGGGCTCACCGCATACAACCTCGGCGGCGTGATCGGCGCGCTGCTGTGCGCATGGACGATCGCACGTGTCGGTTCGCGCTGGCCGCTCGTGCTGTGCAGCGTCGGCGGCGCGGCGAGCGCGCTGTGGCTGATGAGCGTCGATGCGGGCAGCCATACGCGCTGGCTGATCGTCGGGCTCGGCGCGCACGGCCTGTTCGTCAACGCGGTGCAGTCGACGATGTATGCGCTGTGCGCGTACATCTACCCGACGGCGGTGCGCGCGACCGGCACCGCGAGCGCGCTCGCGTTCGGCCGGCTCGGTGCCATCCTCAGCGCGTTCGCCGGTGCGTTCGTGATCACGACGGGCGGCGCAACCGCGTATCTGACGATGCTGGCCATCGCGATGGGCATCGTCTGCGTCGCGCTGCTGGTCGTGCGGCGGCATATCCCGAAGCTGTCGCGCGAGCCGGCGCAGCCGCGCGAGCGGGAGGAGCTGGTTCGCACGTCGCCGTGACGGCGGGCAGCGCGCATGCACTGCACATTCGCGCTGCTTGCCCGATGCCGCCGGGTGCCACCGGATGCTACCGGGCGGCGGGAGCGTCAGGCGTTACAGCGTCGTGCGCACGTGCCAGAGCTCGGGGAACAGCACGACGTCGAGCATCTTGCGCAGATACGGCGCGCCGCTCGTGCCGCCGGTGCCCTGCTTGAAGCCGATGATGCGCTCGACCGTCGTCACGTGCCGGAAGCGCCACTGGCGGAACGCGTCCTCGAGATCGACGAGTTCCTCGGCCATCTCGTACAGCTCCCAGTGCTGCTGCGGATGCCGGTACACCTCGAGCCACGCGGCCTCGACGGTTTCGTCGTGCTGCGTCGGCTGTCGCCAGTCGCGGTCGAGCCGCGACGGCGCGATCGGGAACCCGCGCCGCGCGAGCAGACGCACGACCTCGTCGTAGAACGACGGCGCGTCGAGTGTCGCGCGCACCTGTTCGAGGATGTCGGGCCGGTGCGCGTGCGGCTGCAGCATCTGCGCGTTCTTGTTGCCGAGCAGGAATTCGAGCTGCCGGTACTGGTACGACTGGAAGCCCGACGACTGGCCGAGATACGGTCGCATCGCCGAGTACTCGGACGGCGTCATCGTCGACAGGACGTTCCACGCCTGCACGAGCTGCTCGAGGATCCGCGAGACGCGTGCGAGCATCTTGAACGCGGGCGGCAGCGCATCGCCGCGCACCGCATCGAGCGCGCCGCGCAGTTCGAACAGCGCGAGCTTCATCCACAGCTCGCTCGTCTGATGCTGGATGATGAACAGCATCTCGTTGTGATCGGGCGACAGCGGATGCTGCGCGTTCAGAATCGCATTCAGCGACAGGTAGTCGCCGTAGCTCATCGACTTCGAAAAATCGAGCTGTGCGTTGTGCCAGCCGGCTTGCTCGCCGGCGTCGCCCGGCACGTGCGGCGCCTCGTGCGCGGCTTGCGTACCTTGCGCGCGTGCGCCCGAAAACGGGCAGCCCGCCGGCGCATCGTTGCCGGGCGGCTGCATATGACCAGAATTCACGAGTGTCTCCACGATTGAATGACGGGGGCGCGGCGCGCACTGCTCGCGCGCCCGCGGCGGCTGGCGATCAGGTCACCGCGCCGCGCTCGGCGTACTCGGGCGCCTTCCACGCGTCGGTGTCCAGAATCTCGCGCAGCGTTTCGACGGCATCCCACACGTCGACGAAGCGCGTATAGAGCGGCGTAAAGCCGAAGCGCAGCACGTACGGCTCGCGGTAGTCGCCGATCACGCCGCGCGCGATCAGCGCCTGCATCACTTCATAGCCGTGCGGATGCTCGAAGCTCGCCTGCGAACCGCGCTGATGGTGCGCGCGCGGCGTGACGAGCTTCAGCGAGCGGCCCGCGCAGCGCGCCTCGACGAGCGCGATGAACGCGTCGGTCAGCGCGAGCGACTTGCGGCGGATCGCCTGCATGTCGGTCTGCAGGAACACGTCGAGCCCGCATTCGACCATCGACATCGACACGATCGGCTGCGTGCCGCACAAGAAGCGCGCGATGCCGGGGTCGGGCGCGAAGCCGGGCTGCATCGCGAATGGCGCGCGATGGCCCCACCAGCCGGACAGCGGCTGCGAGAAATGCGCGTGGTGGCGCTGCGGCACCCACACGAATGCCGGCGAGCCGGGGCCGCCGTTCAGATACTTGTACGTGCAGCCGACCGCGCCGTCCGCATGCGCGCCGTTCAGGTCGACCGGAACCGCACCGGCCGAATGGGCGAGGTCCCAGAGCATCAGCGCGCCAGCATCGTGCGCGAGCTGCGTGACGGCGGCCATGTCGTGCATGTAGCCGGTGCGGTAGTTCACGTGCGTGATCATCGCGACGGCGGTGTCCGCGCCGAGCGCGTCGGGCAGCTCGGCGGGATCGTCGATCAGGCGCAGTTCGTAGTCGCCGCCGAGCTGCTCGATGAGCCCTTGCGCGATATAGAGATCGGTCGGGAAGTTCGAACGCTCCGACACGATCACGCGGCGCTCGGGCGCGCGTTCGGCCTGGTGGCGCAGCATCGCCGACAGCAGCTTGAACAGGTTGATCGAAATCGTGTCGGTCACGACCGTTTCGCCGGGCGCGCCGCCGATCAGCGTCGCGAGCTTGTCGCCGAGCCGGCGCGGCAGCGCGAACCAGCCTGCGGTGTTCCAGCTGCGGATCAGGCCTTCGCCCCATTCGGCGCCGATGACCTGTTGCGCACGTGCGGCCGCCGCGCGAGGCTGCGCGCCGAGCGAGTTGCCGTCGAGGTAGATCACGCCGTCGGGCAGCGCGAACTGGCTGCGCAACGGGGCAAGCGGATCGTCGCGATCGAGCGCGAGCGCATCTTCACGGGTCTTGATCATCATGGTGGGTTCGTCGGTCGAAAGAATCAGGCGGCGCGCGCGGGCAGCGCCCGCAGGACGGCGCGCACGGGGCTCGCGTCGAGCGTCGCGAATTTGAGCGGCAGGGCGATCAATTCATAGTCGCCGGGCGGCACCTCGTCGAGCACGATGCCTTCGAGGATCGCCATCCGGTGGGCGCGCACGCGGTGGTGCGCGTCCATCGTCTTCGATTCCTGCGGATCGAGCGACGGCGTGTCGATGCCGATCAGCTTCACGCCGTGCGCGGCAAGCAGATCGACGGTGTCCGGTGCGACCGCGCAGAACGCGCTGTCCCAGTGCGCGGTCGGCGCATTCGCGTAGGTGCGCAGCAGCACGCGCGGCGGTACGCCGTCGAGCGCGGTCGCGACGTCGGCCTGCCGCACGACCGGCGACGCGCCGATGCAGTGGATCACGCGGCACGGGCCGACATAGGTGTCGAGCGGCACGGCGCCGATCGCCGCGCCGTCCGCATCGTAGTGCAGCGGCGCGTCGCAGTGCGCGCCGGTATGCGGCGATAGCGTCAGCCGCGCGACGTTGACGGGCGAGCCGGTCTCGATCCGCCAGACGCGCTCGACCGACACCGGCGTGTCGCCCGGCCACACGGGCGTGGCGGCGCTGATGGGCGGGGAGATGTCCCAGAGTATGTCCATGGCATGACGAAGCGATGAATCGATCCTTCGAATGATAGGCGGACGCTTGCAGAAAGTGCTTGCGAAATAAACATGGACAATCCGCTCGATTGGCAGATAATTCGAATCAGAGGGAAAAGGGGGACCAAAAATGCACGCGATCACGCTGGACGCTACCGACTGCCGGATCCTGGCCGTGCTGCAGGAAGAGGGCAGAATCAGCAATCTCGATCTCGCGGAACGGATTTCGCTGTCGCCGTCCGCGTGCCTGCGACGGATGCGGCTGCTCGAGGAGCAGGGCGTCATCGAGCGCTACCGCGCGTGCCTGAGCCGCGAGAAGCTCGGGTTCGAGCTCGAGGCGTTCGTGCAGGTGTCGATGCGCAACGAGGAGAACCAGTGGCACGAACGGTTCGCGGAGGCGTTGCGCGAATGGCCGGAGGTGGTGGGCGCGTTCGTCGTGACGGGCGAGAGCCACTATCTGCTGCGGGTGCTCGCGCACAACCTGAAGCACTATTCCGATTTCGTGCTGAACCGGCTGTACAAGGCGCCGGGCGTGATGGACATCCGTTCGAACATCGTGCTGCAGACGCTGAAGGACGAAGCGGGTGCGCCGGTCGGGCTCGCGCGCACCGGCCCGATCAGAGCGGTGTGAGACCGTGAAAGCCGCCGCCGTGGAACACGAGCGGCGGTGTCGCGTTCTGCGGCGTGCGTACGCCGCAGCGTTCGACTTCGCCGACGAAGATCACGTGGTCGCCTTCGTCATAGCGGCTGCGGTTGTGGCATTCGAACCAGGCGAGCGCACCGTCGAGCACGGGCATGCCCGAGTTGCCGGCCGCGTGCGCGATGCCTTCGAAGCGGTCGCCCTTGTAGCTCGAAAAGCGCATGCACAGGTCGAGCTGCGCGGCCGCGAGCACGTTCACGACGTAATGGCTGTTGTTGCGGAACACCGGCATCGACGCCGATTTGTGCGCAAGGCTCCACAACACGAGCGGCGGGTCGAGCGACACCGAATTGAACGAGCTTGCGGTGATGCCGATCAGCTGGCCGGACGGCGCGCGCGTCGTGATGACGGTCACGCCGGTCGCGAACTGGCCGAGCGCCTGCCGGAAGGCGGCCGAATCGAAGTCCGGCGGATTGGCCCGGCTCATCGCGCCACCCTTCCGGACGAAGCGGACGGATGCGTCGCGCGGCAACGGCGGCAGGCGCGACGGACGAAAGGCGGCGAGGCGGTGGCATGGGAAGTGGTGCGCATGCCGCGATTTTAGCGGAATCGCGCCCGGCGGGCCGCGTCCGGCCGCGCATCGCGCCGCGAGCGTGACGTAGCGAACACAGCAAGCGGGCCCGCGGCGCAGGCCGCCGCTGCGTTACTGCGTCGCCGCAAATCCCAGCGACAGCGCGCCGATCACGATCAGGCTCGACGCCCATACCGCGTCGAGATTGAACCAGCTCTTCGACACGAACGCGAGCCCGACGTAGCGGTACACGAGCCACGCGAGCGCGCCGCCGGTGGCGATCATCGCGGCCGCGTGGACTGCCGCCACCGTGAGCGCCATCCCGACGTGCAGCGCCGCGAGCGCGGCGGCCGCGCGATGACCGGGATCGTCATCGAGCCCGCAGAGTCCGAGATAGATCGGCACGAGCATCAGCCCGGCCCCATGCGCGATCGCGATGGCGAACGACCATAAGCCGAGCCGCGCCGGCGCGATTCGCGCGAGCGCGCGCGGGTGTCGCCGCCGCATCAGCAGCGCGATGCCGAAGCCGATCACGACGGCGCTCGCACCGATGCGGATCGTCGCTTGCCAGGCGAGTAGCGCGGCAAGCAGTCCGAACGGCAGCATCACCGCGAAGACGGCAAGCGCATGCCCGAGTGCGAGGTAGCCGAGGGCCGCGACGAGCGCGCGGGCGCGTCGCGCCATCAGCGCGTTCGACACGGCGAGCGGCCATCCCATCGCGGGATTGAGCCCGTGATAGACGCCGCTTGCAGCGACGGCCGCCCACAGCGCGAGCTGCGGCGCGGCGTGCGGATCGAGCGCGCCGCTCAACGTCCGACCGACGGATAGCAGAACGAGTCGGTCGAACAGTCGCCGCCTTCGAGCCGGATCTGATGTGCGCGATAGCCGTCGGGGAATTCGACCCAGAAGTCGTCGGCCAGCGTCAGCCCGCCGTCCGGGCCCGCGTGGGCGAGCACCTGCGCGGCCGGCACGCCGTCCGGATAGAACTGGTCGTCCCACGTCGAGTAGAGCGAATTGGTCCAGTACACGCGCCGGCCGTCGCGGCTGATCTCAACCATCTGCGGGCCGCCGGCGAACGGGCGGCCGTTCGGATGCGGCGCGCGGCGCGCGATGCCGCCGATTCGTACCGAGCCCGCGAGCCTCGGATGGTGCGGATCGGACACGTCGTACTGACGCATCTCGCCGGTGCCCCAGCACGACACGTAGAGAAAGCGGTCGTCGAGCGACAGATCGATGTCGGTGACGAGCGGCGGCACCGCGCCGAACGGCTTCAGCAGCGGCGGCAATTCGTCGGCCGCGGCCGGCTCGGGCGCGATCGTCGCGGTCTTTTTCGCGTGGAACGTGCCGCCTTCGCGCCACCACGTCCATATCGAGCCTTCGAGATTGGTCGTGTCGATCACGACGCCGACGAATCCGTATTCGCGCACCGGATCGTGCGCGGGCCGCACTTCGAGCGCCATCTGATGATGCGCGCCGAGATCGATCGTCTGCGCGTTGCGCCGCGCGCGCAGATCCCAGAAATGCAGCCGGTGTCCGTACCGGTTCGCGAGCAGGTCGTCGGGCACGATGCCATTCTCGAACTGCGGCGGCAGCGCCCATTCGCTCGACACCATGTAGTCGCGCGGCAGGTTCCACCAGAAGTCGTAATGCTTGTCCTGCGGCCCGCGATCGATCTCCCAGCGGCCGAGCACGTCGAACGTCTCGCAGTCCATGATGAAGATGCCGGGCGCGCCGTCGGTGCCGTCCTTGCCCGCGCCGCCGAGCGTGCTGACGTAGATGCCTTCCGGGCCGCAATGCACGGTATGCGGGCGCGAATAGCCGGTCTTGCGGAAGATCTCGTCGGGCTCGACGATCTTGTGGATGCGCGCCTGCGTCGGATGCGGTTTCGTGTCGATCACGTAGACGCGCGACGAACGCAGGCCGGGGATGATCAGATAGCGGCGCTCGAGAAACGCATGGCCCGTGAGCGGCGACAGCGCGGACGAGCATGCATTCCAGCCGAAGTGGTGAAACTCGTCGCCGGTATTCGGCATCGTGACCGTATGCACGATCTTGCCGTAGGTCGGCGAGCCGTGCTGCACGTCGATCACGGCGAGCGCGTCGGGTCTGGAAAAATCGGGACTCAGCAACAACGTATAGGCGAATGCTTCGGGCGGTGCCTGCATCGCGAGCTCGGGCGATGCGTGAAACGTCGGGTCAGGCCGCATGTTCATGAGAAGCCCCCTCGGTGATGCGCGCGCGTCGGCGCGGCAATTCGGCAATTCGGCGCTTCGGCAGGCAATCGCGCGATCGCGGCCGGCTGCTGCGCGCGCAGACGGAACGATGTTCAGGCAGACGTCGAACGTATCGTCGCGCACGCCGGCATGGCGGCACCGGGCGCGATGATGACGCGTGCCTAAGTGTAGTCGAGAAACGCGCGGCGAGCCGGGCGCGCGGCGGCGTGCCGGCTTCGCGTGCGAGTGCGATACTTGCCGCAGCGGCCGTTGCGGACGGAAAGGGTCCGGAACGGCGAAACCGATCGGACGAGCCGGCGCGCATGCCGGCTTCGTTCATTGACAGGAGTGGATTCGATGGCGAACGAGATGCTTGAAACGGCGACGCTCGGAGGCGGGTGCTTCTGGTGCACGGAGGCCGTGTTTCTCGACGTGGACGGCGTGACGGCCGTGCAGTCCGGCTATGCGGGCGGTCATACGCGCAATCCCGGCTATCGCGACGTCTGCGACGGCGACACCGGTCACGCGGAAGTCGTCAACGTGACGTTCGACCCGTCGCGTATCGGCTACCGCGAGATTCTGGAAATCTTCTTCGCGACGCACGATCCGACGCAGCTGAACCGGCAGGGCAACGATGTCGGTACGCAGTACCGCTCGGTCGTGTTCACGCATTCGGACGCGCAGCGCGACACCGCGCTCGACGTGATCCGCGAGCTCGAGCGCGAACAGGTGTTCGGGCAGCCGATCGTCACCGAAGTCGTGCCGCTCGACGGCAACTACTGGCCGGCCGAGGACTATCACCAGAACTATTACGCGCGCAATCCGGGGCAGGGCTATTGCGCAGTCGTGATCGGGCCGAAGCTCGCGAAGTTCCGCCAGAAATTCGCGCACCGGCTGAAGTCGCAGCGCGGCGCGTAAGCGGCGCTGCGCACCGTTGTCGCGTGGCGCGCTCGCGCTACGCGGCTTCGCTGCGCCAGCGCGCGCAGGCCGCCGCGATCTCCCGCGCGAGCGCGATGCACGACAGCGGCGCGGAGCCTTCGGCCTTGTTGTTGATCGTGATGATCACCGGCTGCCCGGCGAGCGCATAGCGGGCGGCCAGTTCGGCAAGCGCCGACCGCGTGGCCGGATCTTCGTCGACGAGCTTGTCGAACGGTTCGTACTTCGCTTTCGCCTGTTCGTACTTGAAGCCGCCGTGCAGGCTCCAGCGCACGATCAGCGGCCCCGGTGCGTCGCCGTCGAGCAGCGCGAGCGCGGCTGCCTGGCGCAGCGGATCGGGCATCCGCGCGTGCAGGCCCACGCAGTAGCGCACGCCGTGCGCGGCGAGCGTGCGGATGAAGCGCGGCGTGAGCAGGCTCGCGTCGCGGATCTCGATCGCGTAGCGCGGACCGTCTGCCTCGGGCGGCAACGGCGGCAGCGCCGCGAAGAACGCCGACAACCGCTCGATCAGCGCGGCGGGCTCGGCCAGCAACCGGTCGGGCAGCGGCGAGAACTGGAACACGAGCACGCCCGCCTTCTTGCCGAGTCCTTCGAGGCACGGACGCACGAACTCGTCGGCGGCGAGCGACGCATCGAGGAAGGTCGGATTCGGTCCGGACGGCTCGCCGCGATGGCCGCGCACGACCGCATCGGTGACCGACGCGGGCGCCTTCACGACGAAGCGGAAATCGTCGGGCACCTGCTGGGCGTAGCGCAGATAGTCGGCGACGGACAGCGGCGCGTAGAACGACCGGTCGAGGCTTACGCTTTTCAGGAGCGGATGCGCGCCGTACGCTTCGAGTCCTTCGCGCGACAGCTTCGTCTGTGCGAAATCGCCGTCGAAGACGATGCCGTTCCAGCCGGGGAAATACCACGACGACGTGCCGAGCCGCACGTTCGGCGGCAATGCGGCGGCCGCGGCGGCGACCTCGGGCGCGACCGGCGCAGGCGGCACGCCGCGTCGTCGCGCGCGCTTGCGCGGTTCGGGCGGCGGCGCGGGATCGTCCCAGAGCATGCCGGTAGACGGCGGTGCGGCCGCTTCGTCGTCGCGTGCGGCGTTGCCCGCGTCGGATGCGGCGCTCGGTCGGGCAGGCTTCGGCGCACGCGGCGCGCGCGTCGCGTGCGCCCGTGCATCGTCGGTATCGGCTGCGTCGTGTGACGACGCGTGCGCATCGTCCGGCGACGGCAGCGCGCCGAACAGATCGAACTGCCCGTCGGCGCGCGCGTCGTGCGCTTCGTCTTGCCGTCGCTGCGGCGTGCTGCTGCGCCGCGTGCTGCCGTCACCCATGCATGCCCTGCGTGAAGCGCCGCCTAGCGCGGCAGCGCATGTTCGTACATATAGCGCCGCGACCACGGCAGCGTTTTCGCGCTGCGGCCGGCCTTGCGGCACACGATCTGGAAGATCGACACGTCGTCGTGTTCGAAGGCATAGGCGCAGCCGGCCAGATAGACGCGCCAGATGCGGAATTTTTCGTCGTCGACGAGCTTGCGCGCCTCGTCGGCCTTCGCTTCGAAGTTCTCGGTCCAGATCTCCAGCGTGCGCGCATAGTGTCGCCGCAGGCTTTCGATGTCAACGGCCTCGAGGCCGCCGCGCTGCGCCGCTTCGAGCGCGAGGCTGATGTGCGGCAGCTCGCCGTCCGGGAACACGTAGCGGTCGATGAATTCGCCGCCGCCGAGCGCCGTTTCGCCGCTTTCCGCGTCGGTCGACGTGATGCCGTGGTTCATCGCGATGCCGTCGTCGACGAGCAGTTCGCGGATCCGCGAGAAGTACAGCGGCAGGTTCTTGCGGCCGACGTGCTCGAACATCCCGACGCTCGTGATGCGATCGAACTGGCCTTCGATCTCGCGATAGTCCTGCAGGCGGATCTCGATGCGATCCTCCAGGCCGGCCGCCTTCACGCGTTCGGTCGCGAGATCGAACTGGTTCTGCGAGAGCGTGACGCCCACGCACTGCGCACCGAACTTCTGCGCGGCGCGCAGCACGAGCGCGCCCCAGCCGCAGCCGATGTCGAGCAGCCGCTGGCCGGGCTCGAGGCGGATCTTCGTCAGGATGTGGTCGATCTTCTTGATCTGCGCGGTGCCGAGATCCTCGTCGCCGTTCTCGAAGTACGCACACGAATACACCATGTTCTCGTCGAGCCACAGCTTGTAGAACTCGTTCGACACGTCGTAGTGGTACTGGATCGCCTTCTTGTCGGTGCTCTTCGTGTGATTGAAGTAGCGCTTCACGCGCGCGAGCTTGCTCGCGCTCGTGACGGTGCTGCGCGCGAGCGAATAGCCGATGTTGATGATGTCCGACAGCTTGCCTTCGATGTCGATCTTGCCCTTCACGTACGCCTCGCCGAGATTGTCGAGGCTCGGTTCGAGCAGCAGCGGCAGCGCCGACGCGTTGTTGACCTTCAGCGTGACCTGCGGCGCGCTGAAATTGCCGAAATCGAGTTGTTCGCCATTCCACAGCACGAGGCGCGCCGGTATGTTCGCCTTCGCCCGTACTTCGTCCGCCCACTGTGCCAGCTTCTTTTCCCAGAACATTTGGATTCTCCGTGTGTTCGTTGAATCGAATACAGCCAAGTATCTTGACCGGCGCGCCGCGCTGCGACGCGCCCGGATGCAACACGTGATGCGGCCGGCGGCACGCCGGCGCCGCGCTTACGGCGACAGTCGCGAGATCGTCCAGCCGTGCGGTGCCGCGGCATCGCGCGTGTAGACCAGACGATCGTGCAGCCGCGACGGGCGGCCCTGCCAGAATTCCAGCGTATCGGGCACGACGCGGTAGCCGCCCCAGTGCGGCGGGCGCGGCGGGTCGTCGCCGTAGCGCTCGCTGAATGCTTTCTCGCGCGCTTCGAGCGTCGCGCGGCTGTCGATCACGGCGCTCTGCTCGGACGCCCATGCACCGATGCGCGAGCCGACCGGACGCGAGGCGAAATAGCGATCGCTTTCGTCGGCGCTCGTCTTCTCGACGCGGCCTTCGATGCGCACCTGGCGCTCGAGCTCGATCCAGTAGAACAGCAGCGCGGCGTACGGATGCGCAGCGAGATCGCGGCCCTTGCGGCTTTCGTAGTTGGTGAAGAAGACGAACCCGCGCTCGTCGACGCCCTTGACGAGCACGATGCGCGCCGACGGCCGGCCGTCGGCACCGACAGTCGCGAGCGTCATCGTGTTCGGCTCCGGAAGCTTGGCGGCGAGCGCCTCGTTGAACCAGCGGTCGAACTGGGCGAACGGATCGGGGGCGGCATCGGCTTCGTCGAGCGAAGCGCGCGAATAGTTGATGCGGAGATCGGCGAGTGTCGTCATGTTATGCAAACGCTTCAATCGGGGGCCAGTATAGCGAACGCGGAAGAATCGTGCGTGCACAGCGGCGCGTCGCGGCGGGGAGATCAGGCAAAATAGAGGCTGTACGACTTACGTTTTTCTTTCTTCATGTCAGCCGCCGACACCGTCCCGCCGAATTTCTCCGATCTTACCCCGAGCCCGACGATCCAGCTTGACGCGGATCGCGCGCGGCGCTTCGGCGGCATCGCGCGGCTGTACGGCGCACCGGCGCTCGCTGCGTTCGAGCGCGCGCATGTCGCGGTGATCGGCATCGGCGGCGTCGGCTCGTGGACGGCCGAGGCGCTCGCGCGCAGCGCGATCGGTACGCTGACGCTGATCGATCTCGACAACGTCGCGGAGAGCAATACCAACCGGCAGATCCACGCGCTCGACGGCAATTACGGCAAGCCGAAGGTCGATGCGATGGCCGAGCGCATCGCGCTGATCGATCGCGCCTGCCGCGTGAACCGCATCGAGGATTTCGCGGAACCGGACAACTTCGACGCGCTGCTCGGCGGCGGCTTCGACTACGTGATCGATGCGATCGACAGCGTGCGCACGAAGGTCGCGCTGATCGCATGGTGCGTCGCGAAAGGGCAGCCGCTCGTGACGGTCGGCGGGGCGGGCGGCCAGCTCGACCCGACGCGCATTCGCATCGACGATCTCGCGCTGACGATCCAGGATCCGCTGCTCTCGAAGGTGCGCGCGCAGCTGCGCAAGCAGCACGGCTTTCCGCGCGGGCCCAAGGCGCGCTTCAAGGTCAGCGCCGTTTATTCGGACGAGCCGCTGATCTATCCGGACGCGCCCGCGTGCGATATCGAGGACGGCGCGGAGCCGTCGACGGCCGCGCACGTCGCGGGGCTGAACTGCGCGGGATTCGGTTCGAGCGTCTGCGTGACGGCGAGCTTCGGGTTCGCGGCGGCCGCGCATGCGTTGCGCGCGATCGCAGCGCGCGCGGCGGGGTAGCAGGGGAGAGGGCGCCGGCGTTGCGCGCCGGCCGGGAGCGAGCACACGCCGCGCGACAGCGGTGCGTGCGAACAGCGCAGGAGCAGCGTGCGCGCAAGCAGAAGGCCGGCCGCTGCGGCGCCCGGCTTCCCGCCTGCCGCGCTCAGTTGAGCGCCATGCTCAGCTTGCGTCGCCACGCGGCGACGAGATCCGGCCGGTCGGCGGCCAGCTCGAACACCGAGATCATCGTGCGGCGGCCGAGGTCGTCGCCATACGTGCGGTCGCGCGTGACGATTTCCAGCAGCTGCTCGAGCGCGCCTTCGTATGCGCGCCGCGCGATCAGGCTTTGCGCGAGATCGAAACGCGCGTCGAGATCGCCGGGATTCGCCGCGATGCGCGCTTCGAGCGCGTCGGTCGGCGGCAGGTCGGCCGTTGCGTCGAGCGCGTCGAAACGGGTCTTGATGGCCTGATAGCGCGGATCGGCGCCCTGCACCGTTTGCGGCGACAGCCGCTCGGCTTCCGCGCGCGCGTCGTCGATCCGGTTGCTCGCGAGGAGCAATTCGATCAGGTCGAGCCGCGCATCGTCGAAACCGGGATTCAGCGCGAGCGCCGCTTCGAGGTGCGCGAGCCCGTCGTCGAAGCGCGCTTCCGCGATCGCGATCTGCGCGGCGCGGCGCTCGGCTTCTTCGGGCGCCGGCAGCAGCCGGTCGAGGAACGCGCGCAACTGGCCTTCCGGCAGCACGCCAATGAACTGGTCGACGGGGCGACCATCGGCGAACGCGATCACGTGCGGAATGCTGCGCGTCTGGAAATGCGCCGCGAGTTCCTGGTTCTCGTCGACGTTCACCTTCACGAGCTTCCAGCGGCCCGCGTAATCGCGTTCGAGCTTTTCGAGGAGCGGGCCGAGCGTCTTGCACGGGCCGCACCACGGCGCCCAGAAGTCGACCAGCACGGGCGTGTCCAGCGACGCCTCGATGACGTCTCTTTCGAAAGTGGCTAGCGTGGTGTCCATGTCGTTCCCTGCGGTTCGGATGTCGTCAGATTGGGGGCAGCTTGCGCGCTTTTCAACGCGGCTTCGATTCCGGTAACGGAATCCATTCCGTTTCGCCCGGCACCTTGCCCATCTCCTGGCGCGTCCATGCGAGCTTCGCGCGCTCGATCGCGTCGCGGCTGCTCGCGACGAAGTTCCATTCGATGAAGCGTTCGCCGTCGATCCGGTCGCCGCCGAGCAGCATCGCGCGTGCGCCGCCGTCGCTCGTCAGCGTGACGTTTGCGCCCGGCGTGAGCACGGCCATCTGCTCGGCCGCAAGCGGCGTGCCGTCGATCGCGAGATCGCCGTCCACCACATACACCGCGCGCTCCTCGTGCGATGCGTCGAGCGCGAGGCGGCCGCCGGCCGCGAACTCGGCCGCGACGTAGAGCGTGCGCGAGAACGTCGTGACGGGCGAACGCAGCCCGAACGCGTCGCCGGCGATCACCGTCAGCGACACGCCGTTTTCGGTGCGCTTCGGCAGCGTGTCGGCCGCATGGTGCTCGAACGACGGCTCGACGGTTTCATGCGCGCGCGGCAGCGCGACCCAGGTCTGGATCCCGTGCACGGTGTGGCCGCTCGCGCGCTGCGCGGCCGGCGTGCGTTCCGAGTGCACGATCCCGCGGCCGGCCGTCATCCAGTTCACGTCGCCCGGCACGATTTCCTGCAGCGAGCCGAGACTGTCGCGGTGCAGGATCGCGCCGTCGAACAGGTAGGTGACGGTCGCCAGGCCGATGTGCGGATGCGGCCGCACGTCGAGGCCGGTGCCGGGCGGCAGCGTGGCCGGCCCCATGTGATCGAAGAAGATGAACGGGCCGACGAGCCGCGCGGCGAGCGCGGGCAGCGTGCGGCGCACCTGCAGGTTGCCGACGTCGCGCACGTGCGGCTTCAGCAGGGCATGGATCGGGGCGGTCATGGCGAGTCCTGTGGGGCGGCGAAGATGCGGACCATTGTACCGGCCGGCGCCGATTCGCACGTCTTGCGCACCGATGCGATTCCACGCGCGCCACGCGGGTATCGGAGCGGGCCGCACGCGAACGCGGTTAGACTCGCCGTTTCGGAACGACATTCGACACGCGAGGAGACGCCGATGATGGCCCCGAAGGATTTGTTGCTGGCGTTGGTCGTGATCCTCGCATGGGGCGTGAACTTCGTCGTGATCAAGGTCGGCCTGCACGGGATGCCGCCGATGCTGCTCGGCGCGCTGCGCTTCACGCTCGCGGCCGTGCCGGCCGTGTTCTTCGTGCGCCGTCCGCAGATTCCGTGGCGGATGCTCGTGCTGTACGGCGCGACGATCCAGCTCGGCCAGTTCGTGTTTCTGTTCACCGGCATGTACGTCGGGATGCCGGCCGGCCTCGCGTCGCTCGTGCTGCAGTCGCAGGCGTTCTTCACGCTCGTGTTCGCGATGCTGTTTCTCGGCGAGCGCCTGCGCGTGCAGAACCTGATCGGTCTCGCGATCGCCGCCGCAGGGCTTGTCGTGATTGCATCGCAGGGCGGCCGCGCAATGACGCTCGCCGGTTTCCTGCTGACGATCGCGTCGGCGGCGATGTGGGCGTTCGGCAATATCGTCACGAAGAAGGTCGGCAACGCGAATCTCGTGTCGCTCGTCGTCTGGGCGAGCCTCGTGCCGCCCGTGCCGTTCTTCGTGCTGTCGCTGTGGTTCGAAGGGCCGCAGCGAATCGGCGCCGCGTTGGCCGCGCTCAACGTCTCGTCGATCTTCGCGGTCGTCTATCTGGCGTTCGTTGCGACGCTGCTCGGGTACGGGCTCTGGAGCCGTCTGATGTCGCGCTATCCGGCCGCGCAGGTCGCGCAGTTTTCGCTGCTGGTGCCGATCGTCGGGCTTGCATCGTCCGCGCTGCTGCTCGACGAGCACCTGACGTCTGCGCAGCTGATCGGCGCGGCGCTCGTGATGGGCGGGCTCGCGGTGAACGTCTTCGGCGGGAAGCTGATGCGCCGCTTCGCGGCGTCGTGAGGCGCGCCGGCACGCGCGTGACGTGCCGGCGGCGATGCGGCCGTCAGGCCATGCGGTTCTTCGCGAGCGGCGGATTCGCGGCGAAGTAGCGCTTGATGCCGCGGAAGATCGCGTCGGCCATCTGGTCGCGATAGCTGTCGTCGTTGAGCCGGCGCTCTTCGTCCGGGTTGCTGATGAACGCGGTCTCGACGAGGATCGACGGAATGTCGGGCGCCTTCAGCACCGCGAATCCCGCCTGCTCGACCGAGCCCTTGTGCAGCTTGTTGATGCTGCCGACTTCCTTCAGCACGTAGTTGCCGTAGCGCAGCGAATCGCGGATCTGCGCCGTGGTCGACATGTCGAACAGCGCGCGGCTCACCGCCGCGTCCTGCGTCTTGATGTTGATCCCGCCGATCAGATCGGACGCGTTCTCCTTGTTCGCGAGCCAGCGCGCGGCCGCGCTCGACGCGCCGTGATCCGACAGCGCGAACACCGACGAGCCGCGCGCGGACGGCGTCGTGAATGCGTCGGCGTGGATCGACACGAACAGATCGGCGCCGACGCGGCGCGCCTTTTGCACGCGCACGTTCAGCGGCACGAAGAAGTCGGCGTCGCGCGTCATCATCGCGCGCATGTTCGGCGCGGCATCGATCTTCGCGCGCAGCTTCTTCGCGATGTCGAGCGCGATGTGCTTCTCGTACGTGCCGGCGCCGCCGATCGCGCCCGGATCCTCGCCGCCGTGGCCCGGATCGATCGCGACGGTCAGCAGCCGCACGGTGCTGCCCTTGCCGGACTTCGGCGCGGTGAACTTGTAGGCATCGGCGTCGTCGTCGCCGTCGTCGCGGCGCGCGATCACGGGCGGCGGCTTGACGGCCGGCTTCGCGGGCGCCGAAGGCGCGGCCGGCGGCGTGTGCGGCGCGGCCGGCGTGTTCTGCGCGAAGCGCTGGAAGAACGCGTCGCTGTTGTCGCTCGGCGCGGGCGCGGCCGCCGGGCCGTTCAGCGCGGTCGGCGGCTGCATCTGCTGCGCGCGCGCCGCATCGTTCAACGCCTGCTCCTTGCGTTCGGTCTGCGCGATCAGGTCGGTCAGCGGATCGGGCGCGACGGCCGGATACAGATCGAACACGAGCCGGTACTTGTAGGTGCCGACCGGCGGCAGCGTGAACACCTGCGGCTTCACCGAGCCTTTCAGGTCGAACACCATGCGCACGACGTGCGGCTGATACTGGCCGACGCGCACCGATTGAATCTGCGGATCGTTCGGCGCGATCTTCGACACGAGGTCGCGCAGCGCCTGGTCGAGTTCGAGGCCGGTCAGGTCGACGACGAGCCGGTCGGGACCCTGCAGCAGCTGTTGGCTATTCTGCAGCGGCTGATCGGATTCGATCGTCACGCGCGTGTAATCGCGTGCGGGCCACACGCGCACGCCGAGCACCGACGACGCGTGCGCGAGCCGCGGCGCGACGAGGCCGAGCACCAGCGTGGAGGCGCCCGCGCAAAGAATCTGACGGCGCCGCCAGTTGTGCGTCGCGGTGGCCGCCGATTCGATCGAGCGGAACGGTTTGATCAACATCTTTCGAGACATGCGTTTCCTGAAGCGCTATACGCCCGGACGGTGAGGGCGCGGCCGTCGCCGTCCACGTCGAGCGAGAAGACCAGATCGGGCACGCCGAGCAGGGTGCCCGCCTGTTGCGGCCATTCGACGAGACAGATCGCGCTGGAATTGAAATATTCGCGAAAGCCTGCATCGGACCATTCGGCCGGATCGTTGAATCGATACAGATCGAAGTGATAGACCTCGAGTTCCCCGTCGTCGCGTTCGAGCGCGTACGGTTCGACGAGCGTGTAGGTCGGGCTGCGCACGCGGCCGCGGTGGCCGAGACCGCGCAGGATCGCGCGCACGAGGGTCGTCTTGCCGGCGCCGAGATCGCCGACGAGCTGGATCTGCAGCCCGTCGAACGCGTGGGCGCGTGCGAGTTCGCTGCGCGCCGCGTCGAGCGCGTGCGCGAAGCGGATGCCGAACGCCTCGGTCGCCGCTTCGTCGGCCAGCGCGATCACGCGCTCGGCGAGCGGGGCCGGCAGCGTGACGGCATGGGACGGATGGCTGGGCGTGGCTGGCATTCTCGTAAAATAGTGCGATGAACCGATTACCGGAACTCGCCGCATCCGACCGAACTTCGACTCGTGACGAAGGCGCGGCGTCGTGCGCGCTCGACGATGCGGCATTGACTGCGCTCGCCGTGCGCATCAGGGCGTGGGGGCGCGAATTGGGTTTCGGGGCGATCGGGATTAGCGACACCGATCTCTCGGATGCCGAAGCAGGCCTCGCCGCCTGGCTGGAAGCCGGTTGCCACGGCGAGATGGATTATATGGCCAAACACGGGATGAAACGTGCGCGGCCGGCCGAACTTGTGGCCGGTACGCGACGCGTGATTTCCGCGCGGCTCGCGTATCTGCCGGCCGACACGCTGGCCGGCGACGCGTCCGGCGCGTTCGACTGGCGCGCACGCGAACGCGCGCGGCTCGACGATCCTCAGGCGGCCGTCGTGTCGATTTATGCGCGCGGCCGCGATTATCACAAGGTGTTGCGCAACCGGCTGCAGACGCTCGCCGAGCGCATCGAGCGCGAGATCGGCGCATTCGGCCATCGCGTCTTTACCGATTCGGCGCCGGTGCTCGAAGTCGAGCTCGCGCAGAAGGCCGGGGTCGGCTGGCGCGGCAAGCACACGCTGCTGCTGCAGCGCGATGCGGGTTCGCTGTTCTTCCTCGGCGAGATCTACGTCGACATTCCGGTGCCGACCGACGCGCAGACGTCGCCGGACGCGGCGCCCGAGGCGCCCGGCGCGCATTGCGGCAGTTGCACGCGCTGCATCGACGCGTGTCCGACCGGCGCGATCGTCGAGCCGTATCGCGTCGACGCGCGCCGCTGCATCTCGTATCTGACGATCGAGCTGAAGGGCAGCATTCCCGAGCCGCTGCGGCCGCTGATCGGCAATCGCGTGTACGGCTGCGACGACTGTCAGCTCGTGTGTCCGTGGAACAAGTTCGCGCAGGCCGCGCCGGTGGCCGACTTCGATGTGCGGCACGGGCTCGATCGCGCGACGCTCGTCGAGCTGTTCGGCTGGGATGCCGGCGAATTCGACACGCGGATGCAGGGCAGCGCGATCCGCCGCATCGGCTACGAAAGCTGGCTGCGCAATCTCGCGGTCGGGCTCGGCAATGCGCTGCGCGCGCCCGCGCAGCGGCTCGCGCCCGAGGCGCGCGATGCGATCGTGGCCGCGCTGCGCGCGCGCGCCGACGATCCGTCGCCGATCGTGCGCGAACATGTCGAGTGGGCGCTGCGTGCCGCGTGAAGGCGGCGTAAAGTGTCGTCGGCGCGTGAGCGCGACGCGTGCGCGACGGCCTTGGCCGGCGGGATGCGCGTCGCATCGGCGCCGGCGTCGGTGAGGAGAATGCCATGTTCAACGCAGTAATCGACGCGCCGTTCGGCAAGGTCGGCATCCGCACGGATGCGGCCGCGGTGCGCGAAATCGTCTATCTGCCCGAATCGGTGAAGTCCGTCGCGCCGGACACGCCGCTCGCGAAGCGCGCGGCCGAGCAGATCGAGCGGTATTTCGAGCGCGCGTCCGCCCGTTTCGACCTGCCGCTCGCACCGGTCGGCAGCGCATTCCAGCACCGCGTGTGGGACGTGATCAGCGATATTCCGCCCGGCACCGTGCTGACGTACGGGCAGGTCGCGAAGCGGATCGGCAGCGCGCCGCGCGCGGTCGGCCAGGCATGCGGCGCGAACTATTTTCCGCTGGTGATCCCGTGTCACCGCGTCGTCGCGGCGAGCGGGCTCGGCGGCTTCGCGAATCACGACGACGACGGCTATTACCTGAAAGTGAAGCGCTGGCTGCTGGCGCACGAGGGCGTGCCGTACCGATGAGCGAACCGCTGCTTTCTCCCGAAGCCGATGACGGTGCCGCCGCGCCGTCGCCCGCGCTGCTCGCGAGCCGCGCGTCGATCGACCTGTTCTGCGATGCGCTGTGGCTCGAGCACGGGCTCGCGCGCAACACGCTCGATGCGTACCGGCGCGACCTGACGCTGTTTTCGCAATGGCTCGCGGCCACGCACGACGCGGCGCTCGACGCGGCCGACGAAACGATGCTGACCGGCTATATCGCCGCCCGCAGCGACGGCAAGGCGACGTCGTCGAACCGGCGGCTGTCGGTGTTTCGCCGCTATTACGGCTGGGCCGTGCGCGAGCATCGCGCGAGTGCCGATCCGACGCTGCGCATCGCGTCCGCGAAGCAGGCGGCGCGATTCCCGTCGACACTGTCCGAGGCGCAGGTCGAAGCGTTGCTCGGCGCGCCCGACATCGCGACACCGCTCGGGCTGCGCGATCGCACGATGCTCGAGCTGATGTATGCGAGCGGGCTGCGCGTGAGCGAACTCGTCACGCTGAAGACGGTCGAGGTCGGGCTCAACGAAGGCGTCGTGCGCGTGATGGGCAAGGGCTCGAAGGAGCGGCTCGTGCCGTTCGGCGAGGTCGCGCACGGCTGGATCGAACGCTACCTGCGCGAGGCGCGGCCCGCGCTGCTCGGCGCGCGCGCGGCCGACGCGCTGTTCGTGACGGCGCGCGGCGACGGGATGACGCGTCAGCAGTTCTGGAACATCATCAAGCGCCACGCGCAGCAGGCGGACGTACGTGCGCATCTGTCGCCGCACACGCTGCGGCACGCGTTCGCGACGCATCTGCTGAACCACGGCGCGGACCTGCGCGTCGTCCAACTGCTGCTCGGTCACGCGGACATCTCGACCACGCAGATCTATACGCACGTCGCTCGCGAGCGCCTGCGCACGCTGCACGCGCAGCATCATCCGCGGGGTTGAGCGCCGGCGGCGCTGGGGACTCGCGCGCGGGCCGGGCATCGGTGAGGGCGCTAAGGGTGCTGAGGGCGATGCGGGCGATGCGGGCGATGCGGGCGATGCGCGCGATGCGCGCGGCCCGCGCCGGTCTGCCGTGCGACGTCGACTGGCGATTGCCGCCGTGCACGGTCGAGCGCAACGCCTGCGCCCGCCTCATGCCAGCTCGCGCAGCTTGTGTTTGAGCACCTTGCCGGTCGACGCGGCCGGCAGCGCATCTAGCACGCGGATGCGCGCGGGGCGCTTGTACGGCGCGAGCCGCTCGGCGCACCACGCGTGCAGCGTCGCGTCGGTTGCCGTCGCGCCGGGCGCCAGCTCGACGAACGCGAGCACTTCCTCGTTGCCTTCGACGGGGCGCCCGATTACCGCGGCCTGCACGACGTCCGGATGCGCGTTCAGCACCTGCTCGACTTCGACCGGATACACGTTGAAGCCCGAGCGGATGATCAGCTCCTTGCTGCGGCCGACGATCGTCACCGCGCCGTCGGCATCCTGCCGCGCGAGATCGCCGGTGCTCAGCCAGCCGTCCGGCGACACGGCCGCGCGCGTCGCGTCGGCGTTGCGGTAGTAGCCGAGCATCACGTTCGGCCCGCGCACGCGAATCTCGCCGACTTCGCCGCGCGGCACGTCGGCGCCGTCGGGCCCGACGATGCGCATTTCGATGCCGGGAATCGGCATGCCGACCGAGCAGTCGGCGCGCGGCGCATCGAGCGGCGTTTGCGTGATCGTCGGGCTGCTTTCGGTCATGCCGTAGCCGTTGTGCAGCGGGATGCCATAGACGCGCTCGACGCGCGCCTTCAGCGCCGCGTCGAGCGGCGAGCCGCCCGAATACGCGAAGCGCAGCCGCGGCGCATGCCATGCATGGCCGTGCGTGTGGAGGTGCTCGATCAGCTTCGCATGCATCGCGGGCACGCCCTGGAAGATCGTCACGCCCTCGTCGGCCAGCGCGACGCGCACGGCTTCGGGCGAAAAACGGGGCGCGAGCCGCAGCGTCGCGCCGGCATAGAGGCTGCCGAGACAGACCGACGCGAGCCCATAGACGTGCGACACGGGCAGCACCGCGTAGACGATGTCGTCCGGCGACACGCGCCGCAGCGTGCTCGACATCGCTGCGATGAACAGCAGGTTGCGGTGCGACAGCATCACGCCTTTCGGTGTGCCGGTCGTGCCGGTCGTATAGATCAGCGCCGCGCACTGGGCGGCGCCGTCGGCGGCCACCGGTTCGCTGCCGGCGTGCGCGTCGAGCCGATACGACCAGGCGCCGATGTCGACGGGCAGTGCATCGGCACGCACGGCCTCGTGCCGCGCGGCATGCGCGCGAGCGTCGGGCGACGTGTCGGTGACGAACGCGGTCAGCTTCGGGCGCGCGTGCGCGGCGATCGCATCGAGCTCGGCCGCCGACAGCCGCGCGTTCGATACGAGCGCCCACGCATCGATACGCGCGGCCGCGAACAGCAGCACGACCTGCGCGACGCTGTTTTCCGCCACGATCATCACGCGATCGCCGCCGCGCACGCCGAGCGCCGCGAGCCGCGACGCGACGGCATCGACGGCCTGCGCGAGCTCGGCGTACGACAGCCGGCGGGCGTCCTCGATCAGCGCGGGCCGCTCGGGCGCCTGGGCGGCCCAGCGCGCGGGCACGTCGGCGATGCGCGGCGGCAGCGCGGCGAGCAGCGCGTCGACGTCGGGCTCGGGTGAACGGATCGATGAGGTCATGGCGTCTCCGGAAAAGGGGCCGGCGGCATCGGCGCGGCGGCACGAGAATGCGAACGATCGTGCCATGACGGCGCGCGCGCCACAATCGGCCGTTCGGTCAATGGCGCTTCGCGCGATTCGCAACGATCATGAGTGGGCACGACGCGTGCCGTGTACCGCGCAGCGGGCCGCGAGTATAGCCCGGCGCGCGCGGGCGGTTCGTCGCGCGCCGTTCGCCATTAGAATGCCGCCATGAGCAAATCGAGACACGTATCAGAAACGCCGGCGACCCAGCTGCTGCGCCGGCACGGCGTCGCGTTCGGCGAGCATCCGTACGCATACGTCGAACACGGCGGCACCGGCGAATCGGCGCGGCAGCTCGGCGTCGACGAGCACATCGTCGTGAAGACGCTCGTGATGGAAGACGAGCATGCGAAGCCGCTGATCGTGCTGATGCACGGCGATCGCACGGTGTCGACGAAGAATCTCGCGCGCCAGATCGGCGCGAAGCGCGTCGAGCCCTGCAAGCCGGAGGTCGCGAACCGTCATTCCGGCTATCTGGTCGGCGGCACGTCGCCGTTCGGCACGCGCAAGCCGATGCCGGTCTACGTCGAGTCGACGATTCTCGACTTGCCGACGATCTATCTGAACGGCGGCCGCCGCGGCTATCTCGTGAGCGTCGCGCCGTCGGTGCTGACGACGCTGCTCGGCGCGAAGCCCGTGCAGTGCGCGAGCGTCGACTGAGGGTTTCACCTTCGTGGCAGGCCGCGCGCGTTCGGTAGAATGGGCGCCGTTTCGGCTCGCCGCGCCGCGTCGGCGCCGGTCGGCCGGCGGTCCGCGCTGCCGCGCCTGCGTCGCATGGCGCGCCCGCCGCGCGCGAGCCGTCCCTTCACCGATACGTTGAAAGAAGAGTTTCCCGCATGCAGATCCTGCTCGCCGCCCTCATTGCCTACCTGATCGGCTCGGTGTCGTTTGCCGTCATCGTCAGCGCCGCGATGGGCCTCGCCGATCCCCGGTCGTACGGGTCCAAGAACCCCGGCGCGACCAACGTGCTGCGCAGCGGCAACAAGAAGGCCGCGATCCTGACGCTGATCGGCGATGCGTTCAAGGGCTGGATCGCCGTGTGGCTGGCGCGCCGTTACGGCCTGCCCGACGTCGCGATCGCGTGGGTCGCGATTGCGGTGTTCATCGGCCACCTGTATCCGGTGTTCTTCCGCTTCCAGGGCGGCAAGGGCGTCGCGACCGCAGCCGGCGTGCTGCTCGCCGTTCATCCGGTGCTCGGGCTCGCCACCGCGCTCACGTGGCTCATCATCGCGTTCTTCTTCCGCTATTCGTCGCTCGCCGCGCTTGTCGCGGCCGTGTTCGCGCCGCTGTTCGACGTGTTCCTGTTCGGCACGAATCGCAATCCGATCGCATGGGCGGTGCTCGCGATGAGCGTCCTGCTCGTATGGCGCCATCGCGGCAACATCGCGAAACTGCTGGCGGGGGAGGAGAGCCGGATCGGCGACAAGAAGAAGGCGGCCGCGAACGGCAACGCGCAGGGCGGCGGGAAAGCGTAATGCAGCGGGAAGGGCGCCCGCGCGCTGCAGGCAGCAGCGTGCCGGCGCCCGTCTCGCGACCGGTCAGTCGCGGAAGTTGTTGAAGTCGAGCGGCGTATCGGTCACGTCCTTGCGCAGCATCGCGATCACGCTCTGCAGATCGTCGCGCTTCGCGCCGGACACGCGCACCGCGTCGCCCTGGATGCTGGCCTGAACCTTGATCTTGCTGTCCTTCACGAGCCGCACGATCTTCTTCGCGAGGTCGCCCGTCACGCCCTTCTTCACCGTGACGACCTGCTTGACCTTGTCGCCGCCGATCTTCTCGACCTTGCCGTAATCGAGGAAGCGCACGTCGACATTGCGCTTGGCCATCTTGCCGATCAGCACGTCCTTCACCTGACCGAGCTTGAAATCGTCGTCGGCGAACAGCGTCAGCTCGCGGTCCTTCTGCTCGACGCGCGCGTCGGAGCCCTTGAAGTCGAAGCGCGTCGAGATTTCCTTGTTCGACTGCTCGATGGCGTTCTTCACTTCGATCATGTTCGCTTCGGAAACGACGTCGAACGATGGCATGGCATTCTCCCTTGAGACTTGAGGCGCGGCGCCCGGCCGGCGCGCGGGCACTCGCTATAATTGCGGACTGTTTGCCATTTTACCGATGCCCTTCCGTTTGCCCAAGGCCGCGCCGTGCGGCCCGTCGGGCGGACGCGAGCGCGAATGCCGATGCCTCCTGACGAATCCGCCCTGTCGCTGCTCCCCGACCATCCGCTCGCCGCGCACAACACGTTCGGTATCGACGCGAGGGCGCGCTATGCCGCGCGCATCACGCATCCCGCGCAGTTCGAGGCGCTGCATCGCGACGCGCGCGTCGCGACGCTGCCGCATCTCGTGCTAGGCGGCGGCAGCAATGTCGTGTTCACGCGCGACTTCGACGGCCTCGTGCTGCTCGATGAAATCGCCGGGCGCCGCGTCGTGCGCGACGACGACGACGCGTGGTACGTCGAAGCCGGCGGCGGCGAGAACTGGCACGCGTTCGTCGGATGGACGCTCGAGCACGGCATGCCGGGGCTCGAGAACCTGGCGCTGATTCCGGGCACCGTCGGCGCGGCGCCGATCCAGAACATCGGCGCGTACGGCCTCGAAATGAACGCGTATTTCGATTCGCTCGTCGCCGTCGAACTCGCGACCGGGCGCAGCGAGCGTTTCGACGCCGCGCGCTGCGCGTTCGGCTATCGCGACAGCTTTTTCAAGCGCGACGGGCGCGGGCGCTTCGCGATCGTATCGGTGACGTTCCGGCTGCCGAAACGCTGGACGCCGCGGCTCGGCTATGCGGACGTCACGCGCGAACTCGATGCGCGCGGCATCTCGCCGGACGCGGCGACGCCGCGCGACGTGTTCGATGCGGTCGTCGCGATCCGGCGCGCGAAGCTGCCCGATCCGCGCGAGCTCGGCAACGCGGGCAGCTTCTTCAAGAATCCGGTGATCGATCGCGCGCAGTTCGACGCGCTGCATGCGCGCGCGCCGGGCATCGTGTCGTATCCGCAGCCGGACGGCCGCGTGAAGCTCGCGGCGGGCTGGCTGATCGACCGCTGCGGATGGAAAGGGCGCGCGCTCGGCGCGGCGGCCGTGCACGAGCGGCAGGCGCTGGTGCTCGTCAATCGCGGCGGCGCGACGGGCGCGGACGTGCTCGCGCTCGCGCGCGCGATCCAGCACGACGTGCGCACGCAGTTCGGCGTCGAGCTCGAGCCCGAGCCGGTCTGCCTGTAGTGCGGACGGATCCCGGCCGACTGCGGCCGGCGCGCCGGTTTCCCGTGCCGTACAAAACGAAACGCCGATCGGACGATCGGCGTTTTTCATGCGATGCGCGCGGCGCAGGCCGCGCAGCGGCTGCGTTCAGTGCTTGAGGCGGCCCAGCAGCAGGAACTCCATCAGCGCCTTCTGCACGTGCAGGCGGTTTTCCGCTTCGTCCCACACGACGCTCTGCGGGCCGTCGATCACGCCGGCCGTCACTTCCTCGCCGCGATGCGCGGGCAGGCAGTGCATGAACAGCGCGTCCGGATTCGCGTGGCCCATCATTTCCTCGTCGACGCACCAGTCGGCAAACGCCTTCATCCGTGCCTCGTTCTCGGCCTCGAAACCCATGCTCGTCCAGACGTCCGTCGTGACGAGATCGGCGCCCTTGCATGCTTCGTTCGGATCGTCGAACACCTCGTAGAACGGTGCGCTGTCGGGCGACACGAGCTTCATGTCGAGCGCGTAGCCGGGCGGCGTCGACAGGCGCAGCTTGAAGCCGAGGATCTGCGCGGCCTGAATCCACGTGTAGAGCATGTTGTTCGCGTCGCCGACCCATGCGACCGTCTTGCCGGCGATCGGGCCGCGGTGCTCGTAGTACGTGAAGATGTCGGCGAGCACCTGGCACGGATGGTATTCGTTGGTCAGCCCGTTGATCACCGGCACGCGCGAGTTTTCCGCGAAGCGCTGAATGATGTCCTGCTCGAACGTGCGGATCATGATGATGTCGACCATCCGCGAGATGACCTGCGCGGAATCCTCGACCGGCTCGCCGCGGCCGAGCTGCGTGTCGCGCGTGCTCATGAATACCGCGTGGCCGCCGAGCTGGAAGATCCCCGCTTCGAACGACAGGCGCGTGCGCGTCGAGCTCTTCTCGAAGATCATCGCGAGCGTGCGGTCGTGCAGCGGATGGTAGGTCTCGTAGTTCTTGAACTTGCGCTTCAGGATACCCGTGCGTTCGAGCACGTACTCGTAGTCTTCCAGCGAGAAATCCTTGAACTGCAGGTAGTGACGAATGGTTTTGGCGGTCATGAAACGAAATACGGCGGGCTTCACCCGGCGGCGACGCCGGACGGCGCCGCCGTCGGATGTGAATAACTCAAAGCAGCATAAAGGATTTTCCGTGCTTTGACGAGCCGCGCAGGCGAACGGGGATCGATCGCGGCGCAGCGCGGCCCGCTGTCCGGCAGGGGCGGCGAAACGACGCGCGATGGCGCGCTGCGGTATAATTTCGAAGTTTTCTCCAGCCCGGCACGCAAGCCGTTTCGCGGTTCTGCCGGACACAAGCCGTGCGCTGCACAAATCCCGTGCGGCGTGCCGGCCGCACGTGTCGATCGCCCGTTTTTCGGCGCGCCGGCACGCGCGAGCCGCGTCGATTCCAGCTTTGTGTTCGCGTGCTCACGCACTGTCGCGTGGGTATCGCCGGGCCGTCACTTGGGTAACCACATGGCTGAAACCCCCCCGACCGAATACTTCATCCAGGGCGTCACGAAAGACGGGAAAAAGTTTCGCCCGAGCGACTGGTCGGAACGTCTGGCCGGCGTGATGTCCTGTTTCGGGCCAGGGGCGAGCGGGCCGAATGCGCGTCTTCAGTACTCGCTCTACGTGCGCCCGACGCTGCTCGGCGACACCAAATGCGTGATCCTCGACTCGCGGCTGCGCGATGTCGAGCCGATGGCCTTCGATTTCGTGATGAACTTCGCGAAGGACAACAATCTCGTCGTGACGGAAGCGTGCGAACTGCCGGACTATAACGAGAAGAAGTGAGGCGCACGGGCGCGCTGCGCCTGTTGCGGTATTGCATGACACCGCGCAGGTATGCAGCGCTCACGCAAAAAAGCCCGCCGAAGCGGGCTTTTTTGCGATCGCAGGAAACAGGAGTGCCCGCACGAGGCGGGCACGCCGGAATTTACGCTGCTGCCTGCAGGCCCTTGACGGCTGCGGCGAGGCGGCTCTTGCTGCGAGCGGCCTTGTTCTTGTGAACGATCTTCTTGTCGGCGATCGTGTCGATCGTCTTGACGGCAGCCTTGAACAGCTCGGCAGCCTTTGCCTGGTCGCCGGCGTCGACGGCCTTGCGAACAGCCTTGATCGCGGTACGGAATTTCGAGCGCAGCGCCGAGTTGTGCGAGTTTGCCTTCGCGGCCTGGCGGGCGCGCTTGCGTGCTTGTGCGGAGTTAGCCATGACGGTTCCTTATCCTGTCCTGTTTCCAGAGCTTGGAGCCTGACGGCCAAGCGCTGCTTTTCGATCCGTCCCCTGAGAACGATTGCCCAGGGGCGCATAAAAAAACGGTGATTTTAACCGAGGCCGAGACATGGAAACGGCAGCCGCCGTGCATGTAACAGGCTCAGAAACCGGCGATTATAGCAACAAAATCAAGCGCGTGGCAAGTTCGGCGTAATCCCGCCGGACACGGGCGCCGGCGGCGCGGCGCGTTTTCGGCATCGCGCCGCGTCCGGTCGTGCAACGTCCGTATAATAAGCGCCCCATGAATCTATTCCGAGCCCTGCTGACGGTCAGCGGCTTCACGCTGCTGTCGCGCGTGACCGGACTGGCCCGCGAGACGCTGATCGCCCGTGCGTTCGGCGCCAGTCAATACACCGACGCGTTCTACGTCGCGTTCCGCATTCCGAACCTGCTGCGCCGGCTGTCCGCCGAAGGTGCGTTCTCGCAGGCGTTCGTGCCGATCCTCGCCGAGTTCAAGAACCAGCAGGGCCACGATGCGACGAAGGCGCTCGTCGACGCGATGTCGACCGTGCTCGCGTGGGCGCTCGCCGTGCTGTCGATCGTCGGGATCGCCGGCGCGTCGTGGGTCGTGTTCGCGGTCGCCTCGGGCCTGCGCACCGACGGCCAGGCGTTCCCGCTCGCGGTCACGATGACGCGCATCATGTTTCCGTACATCGTGTTCATTTCGCTGACGACACTCGCGTCCGGCGTGCTGAACACGTACAAGAGCTTCTCGCTGCCCGCGTTCGCGCCCGTGCTGCTCAACGTCGCGTTCATCGTCGCGGCGGTGTTCGTCGCGCCGCACCTCAAGGTGCCGGTGTTCGCGCTCGCGTGGGCCGTGATCGCCGGCGGCGTGCTGCAGTTCCTCGTGCAATTGCCGGGCCTGAAGAAGATCGACATGGTCCCGCTGATCGGGCTGAACCCGCTGCGCGCGCTGCGTCACCGCGGCGTGAAGCGCGTGCTCGCGAAGATGGTGCCCGCGACCTTCGCCGTGTCGGTCGCGCAGCTGTCGCTGATCATCAACACGAACATCGCGTCGCGGCTCGGGCAGGGCGCCGTGTCGTGGATCAACTATGCGGACCGCCTGATGGAGTTCCCGACGGCGCTGCTCGGCGTCGCGCTCGGCACGATCCTGCTGCCGAGCCTGTCGAAGGCGCACGTCGACGCCGATGCGCACGAATATTCGGCGCTGCTCGACTGGGGGCTGCGCGTCACGTTCCTGCTTGCCGCGCCGAGCGCGCTCGCGCTGTTCTTCTTTGCGATGCCGCTGACGGCGACGCTGTTCAATTACGGGAAGTTCGACGCGCACACCGTGACGATGGTCGCGCGCGCGCTCGCGACGTACGGCATCGGGCTGATCGGCATCATCCTGATCAAGATTCTCGCGCCCGGCTTTTACGCGAAGCAGGACATCAAGACGCCGGTGAAGATCGCGGTCGGCGTGCTGATCGTCACGCAGCTGTCGAACTACGTGTTCGTGCCGCTGATCGGGCACGCGGGGCTTACGCTCAGCATCGGCGTCGGCGCGTGCCTGAACTCGCTGCTGCTGTTCTTCGGGCTGCGCCGCCGCGGGATCTACCAGCCGTCGCCGGGCTGGCTGCGCTTTTTCGTGCAGCTCGTCGGCGCGTCGCTGGTGCTGGCGGGGCTGATGCACTGGTTCTCGATCAGCTTCGACTGGACCGGCATGCGCACGCAGCCGCTCGAGCGCATCGTGCTGATGGGCGCGTGCCTCGTGCTGTTCGCTGCACTATATTTCGGTATGTTGTGGCTGATGGGCTTCAAATACGCTTACTTCAGAAGGCGCGCCAAGTGACGACCGCTATGACCCGCGTCCTCGACTACTTCAGCACGCTCGTGGCGGACGACGAGAGCCTGCCCGTCACGGAAGCCGCGCTGTCGCTGGCGCAGGACGCGTACCCCGACCTCGATCTGCAGGGCACGCTCGCCGAGATCGACATGCTCGCCGCGCGGCTGCGGCGCCGGCTCGCCGACGATGCGGATCTGAAGCACCGCGTCGTCGCGCTGAACGACTTCTTCTTTCGCGAACTCGGCTTCGCGTGCAATCACAACGACTACTACGACCCCGATAACAGCCACCTGAACGCGGTGCTGAAGCGGCGGCGCGGGATTCCGATCTCGCTGTCGGTGCTGTATCTGGAACTGGCCGAGCAGATCGGCGTGCCGGCGCGCGGCGTGTCGTTTCCCGGTCATTTCCTGCTGCGCTTGACGCTGCCGGACGGCGACCTCATCATCGATCCGACCAACGGCCATTCGCTGTCGGAAGCCGAGATGGTCGAGATGCTCGAGCCGTACGTCGCGCGTGCGGCGGGCGCCGTCGACAGCGCGTTGCGCGCGCTGCTGCAGCCGGCGACGAGCCGCGAGATCATCGCGCGGATGCTGCGCAACCTGAAGACGATCTATCTGCAGACGGAACGCTGGCAGCGGCTGCTCGCGGTCCAGCAGCGGCTCGTGATCCTGCTGCCCGATCATGTCGACGAGGTGCGCGATCGCGGCTTCGCGTATGCGCGGCTCGACTATCTGCGCCCCGCGCTCGAGGATCTCGAACAGTATCTCGGCGAGCGGCCGGACGCCGAAGACGCGACCGTCGTCGAGTCGCAGGTCAGCGAGTTGCGGCAGCGGATGCAGCGCGACGCCGAAGACTGACGCGGCACAAACGCGCAAAAAAAGCCGCCCGGAAGGGCGGCTTGCGTGGCGCAACGTATGCGCGCCGGTTACTTCAGCGCGTCGAATGCGCGCTCGCGGATTTCCTCGACGGTACCGAGACCGGAGATCTTGCGATACTGCGGCGCCTTCAGGCCGTTTTCCTCGCCGCGCTTCGCCCAGTCGCCGTAATACGTGATCAGCGGCTTGGTCTGCGCCTCGTACACCTCGAGGCGCTTCTTCACGGTTTCTTCCTTGTCGTCGTCGCGCTGGATCAGCGGCTCGCCCGTCACGTCGTCCTTGCCTTCGACCTTCGGCGGATTGAACTTCACGTGATACGTGCGGCCCGACGCCGGGTGCGTGCGGCGGCCGCTCATTCGCTCGATGATTTCCGAGAACGGCACGTCGATCTCGAGCACGTAGTCGATCGCGACGCCCGCTTCCTTCATCGCGTCGGCCTGCGCGATCGTGCGCGGAAAGCCGTCGAACAGATAGCCGTTCGCGCAGTCCGCTTCCTTCAGACGTTCCTTCACGAGGCCGATGATCAGCGCGTCCGGGACGAGCTTGCCGGCGTCCATGTAGCCCTTCGCTTCGACGCCGAGCGGCGTGCCGGCCTTGACGGCCGCGCGCAGCATGTCGCCGGTCGAGATCTGCGGGATGCCGAACTTTTCCTTGATGAAGTTTGCCTGGGTGCCCTTTCCCGCGCCGGGCGCGCCCAACAGGATCAAACGCATGATGATATCTCCGGTATGTAGATTCGTATGGCGAGACGCGACGGTGTCGGCGACAGCGTGCACGGCGCTTGCGCGGCGCGGCGGCGGACCGGTCTGACGCGGCGCGTCGATCGGGCGACGCGCGGCTGCCGGCAGGGGCCGCGGCGGGAGCAAGCGAGCACGCGCAGGTCGCAGACGGCTCGCACAATCGCCCGATTATGCCATGGGTTATTTTGAATCCGGCCGAAAAAGGGCCTGCACCCGCGCGAGGTCGGCCGGCGTATCGACGCCGGCCGCGGGCGCGCGCTCGGTGACGAGCACCGCGATGCGTTCGCCGTGCCACAGCGCGCGCAGCTGTTCGAGCTGCTCGGCCTGCTCGATCGGCGCCTGCGCGAGCGACGGATAGGTGCGCAGGAAACGCGCGCGATAGGCGTACAGGCCGATGTGCCGATAGACGGGCGCGGCCGGGGCCGGCATCGCGGCGACGTCGGGCCAGTGCGGCTGATAGGCGTCGCGGCTCCATGGAATCGGCGCGCGCGAGAAGTAGAGCGCAACGCTTTGCGCGTCGAGCGCGACCTTCACGATGTTGGGGTTGAACACGTCGGCCGCGTCGTGAATCGGGTGCGCGGCAGTCGCGATCGCGCAGGCCGGATGCGCGGCGAGATGCGACGCAACGTCGCGCACCAGCGCGGGATCGATCAGCGGCTCGTCGCCCTGCACGTTGACGACCACCGTGTCGTCGTGCCAGCCGCACGCGGCCGCGACTTCCGCGAGCCGGTCGGTGCCGGACGGATGATCGGCGCGCGTGAGCACCGCGTCGAAGCCGTGTTCGCGCGCCGCGTCGAGCACGCTCTGCGCGTCGGACGCGACCAGCACCTGCTGCGCACCCGCTTCGCGCGCGCGCTCGGCCACGCGCACGACCATCGGCTTGCCGCCGAGATCGGCGAGCGGCTTGTTCGGCAGGCGCGTCGACGCGAGCCGGGCAGGGATGACGGCGATGAAGGGTTGCGGATGAGTCATCGGAATCGGGCGGTGAGAGGAGCTCGGGACGGGCGCCGCCGTCGCGACGGCGGGGCGCCCGGCGGCCGCGGCGGCCG
>NZ_KV786543.1:0-2511 GCF_001806955.1 Burkholderia sp. HMSC10F09 | reverse complement strand
GGGCGCGCCGGCGGCCTGCCACGGCAGCCGCAACGCGTCCGCCGCCAGTTCGCCGGGCGCCGGGTGATAGCGCACCGACGGCAGCAGCGGCTGCGCGGCGACCGCACCGGCGCCGACGAGCTGCTCGACGTCGAACACGCGAATCGCGTCCGAGCCGGGCTCGACGTAGGCGACGACCGTATTGCTGGTGCCGAGGTCGATGCCGACCGTATAGCGCTTCATTACGCTCAAGCTGTGCCGCGCACGTCGAACTCGACCTTCCAGCGCTCGTCGGTGCCGCTCGGGATCGCTTCGAGCTCGAGCGTACCGGCCTCGGTCACGCGCGCATGCAGCCTGACCGGCACGATCTCGCCGACGGTGCGTCCTTCGGCCGGCAGCGTCGCCTGAATTTCCTCGAGTTCCTGCAGTTCGTCGGGCGACCAGAAATCGAGCAGCGTGCCGACTTCGTCCTGACGACGCACCGACGAGCCGAAGAAGCGGAAATGCACGGGCTCGCCGACGACGAGGCCGAATTCCTGCGGCGGCAGCGCGGCGCTCGTGCCTTCCTCCATCCCGAACGGCGCGACGCAGAGCGCCTGCACCGGCGGTTCGAGCCCCGGCACGGCCGGCATCGCCGATTCGATCGCGACGTAGTACGCACGCGCCGTACCGCCGCGAATGCGCACGCCGCGGCCGCGCTTCACGTAGCCGTAGTACGCGGCGCCGCGCGCGACGGCGAGATCGAGATCCGCGCCTTCGAGCAGCCGGGCGGGCGGCGCGCCTTCGGCGGCGAGCCAGCCGTTGAGCGTGTCGAGCACGCGTTGCGTCAGCAGCGACGACTTGAATACGCCGCCGTTGAACAGCACGGCGGTCGGATGCAGGAACGTCGCGCCGGCCGGCAGCGTATGCTGCACGCCTTCGAGCGCGTCGAGCGCCGCGACCTGCCGGCCGAGGAACGCCGCGAGATGGCGCGTGATGCCCGCGTCCTGCGCATACGGCAGGCCGAGCTGCGTCAGGCCGACGCGCGCGCGCGTCATCGGGCGCGCGGCCGCGTCGACCTGCGGGAAGAAGCCTTCGAGTATCGTCTGCGTCAGTTCCGCGCGCGTTAGCTCGGTGCGGATCGAGCCGCCGATCAGCTTCGAGCCGCGGCTCGGCACGACGAGCGGCACCGCGTCGGTCGTCGGGTCGGACAACAGCGTTTCCTTCGCGCTGCGGCACGCGTACGTGAGCGCGCGCAGTTGCCACGGATCGGCCTGCGTGCCCTGCTGCGCGAGCTTGCGCGCGACGACGTGCGCCAGCGCGAGATCCATGTTGTCGCCGCCGAGCAGGATGTGTTCGCCGACCGCGACGCGATGCAGTTCGAGATTGCCGTCGCGCTCGACGACCGCGATCAGCGACAGGTCGGTCGTGCCGCCGCCGACGTCGACGCAGAGAATCAGATCGCCGACCTTCACCTGCTTGCGCCAGCCGCCTTCGCTCTTCTGGATCCAGCTGTAGAGCGCAGCCTGCGGCTCCTCGAGCAGCGTCATCCGCGTATAGCCGGCCGCGCGCGCGGCCTCGGCCGTCAGTTCGCGCGCCGCCGGGTCGAACGAGGCGGGGATCGTGACGGTGACGTCCTGCTCGACGAACGGCGCGTCGGGATGCGCGTGATCCCACGCTTCGCGCAGATGCGTCAGATAGCGGATCGAGCTTTCGAGCGGCGACACGCGCGTGACCTCGGGCGGCGCATCGCTCGGCAGGATCGCCGCGCGGCGATCGACGCCGGGATGGCACAGCCAGCTCTTCGCGCTCGACACGAGCCGGATCGGCGTGCCGGCGCCGCGGCTGCGCGCCATCTCGCCGACCGCGAAGTCGCGCGACGCGGTCCACGGCAGCGTCAGGTCGCCCTGCGTGAGTTCGCTCGGATGCGGCAGATAGAGAAACGACGGCAGCAGGTCGCGCGACTCGAGCGCGCCGGGCGCCGTGAGCTGCGTGATCGGCAGCACGTGCTGTGCGATTTTTTCGCCGTCGCTGGCCGCGCTGTCGACATACGACAGCGCACAGTGCGTGGTACCGAGATCGATACCGATCGAATAGCGCGGATCGCTCACAGTTCCACCTCCGCCGGCGCAATCACCGACGCGTCGTGGCTGCCCGTCAGCTTCGGCAGACGCACGTCCGCGACGCGCCAGCCGCGATGGCTGACGGTGCCCGTAAACGGCGCCGACCCGACGACGTTGCCGGTCACGCGCACGGCCGTCGCATCGAAGCCGGCCGGCAGCGTCACGCGGCTGCCTTCCGCCTCGTCGCGCACCGGCACGATCGTGAAATGTTCGCGCAGCGCAGCGCGGCAGCCGTCGTGCACGAGGCGTGCAGCCGCGCCGATGTCGGCGTCCGAGTAGCCGGCGATGTCTTCCTCGACGAAATCGATGAAGCGCGCATCGCGCTGCAGCAGGCCGAGCAGTTGCAGGGCGGCCTGCGGGCTCGCTTCGCGCAGCTCGGGCGCGGGGGCTTTCGCCGCGGACGCGGGCGCGGGTGCCGGCGCAGCCGCCG
>NZ_KV786542.1:0-3539 GCF_001806955.1 Burkholderia sp. HMSC10F09 | reverse complement strand
CCGGCCGGCTGGCCGTACGCGTGCATGTCGCCGCCGCCGAAGCCGTGGCTGCCGTGCGGCGGCTGCGCGAGCGCGAGCGGCATCAGCAGCGCGCCCAGCGCGCCGGCCACCCATCGTGCGATGTTGCGTTTCAACCGTTCCGTCATCGTTCAGTGCCTGTTCACGCTCGCCGCCGTTGGTTGCGCGGCCGACGCGAGCCTTTCAGCAGTAATTTATGAGCCGGCGAAAAACGTGTCGAGCCAAAAAGTGTTAGGCCCCGGGCATCGGTGTAACACCATGTTACTGCTAGGTTTTTTCGCGCCGGAGCACATCGCCGACGATGCTTTTGGACGACGTTTCGCCGCGCCGCCGAGCGTGCTCTGTCAATGCCTACGATTCATCAATCGATTCGCACAATGAATTTGTGTATTGAATCGACTATCGCGAAAATATCGCCAATCGCGCGCAGCGCGCGGCCGCCCTGCGCTGCCCGTTCGCCGCGCATCCGCCGTTTCAGATCGAGATTCCGATGGCCCGTCCCCGTTTTCTTCCCGACAACTTCACGCTCGCGCTCGTCGGCACCGTCGTGCTCGCGAGCCTGCTGCCGTGCCGCGGCCCGGCCGCCCATGCGTTCAACTGGGCGACCAATATCGCGGTCGGCCTGCTGTTCTTCCTGCACGGCGCGAAACTGTCGCGCGAAGCGGTGATCGCCGGTGCGACGCACTGGCGGCTGCACGCGGTCGTGCTGCTCAGCACGTTCGCGCTGTTTCCGCTGCTCGGCCTCGCGCTGAAGCCCGTGCTGCAGCCGCTCGTCACGCCGACGCTGTATGCGGGCGTGCTGTTTCTCTGCACGCTGCCGTCGACGGTGCAATCGTCGATCGCGTTCACGTCGATCGCGAAGGGCAACGTGCCGGCGGCGGTGTGCGCGGCGTCCGCGTCGAGCCTGCTCGGCATTTTCGTGACGCCCGCGCTGGTCGGGCTGATGATCACGTCGCAATCGGCGGCGGCGGCTTCGCCGTGGAGTACGGTCGGCAGCATCGTGATGCAGCTGCTCGTGCCCTTCATCGCCGGCCAGCTGCTACGGCCCGTGATCGGCGGCTGGATCGATCGCAACCGCGGCGTGCTGCGCTTCGTCGACCAGGGCTCGATCCTGCTCGTCGTCTACGTCGCGTTCAGCGAGGCCGTGAATCAGGGGCTCTGGCACCAGATTCCGGCGCACGCGCTCGCCGGCCTCGTCGCGGTGAACCTCGTGTTGCTCGCGATCGCGCTGCTGCTGACGGCGTTCGTCAGCAAGCGGCTCGGGTTCAATCGCACCGATCAGATCACGATCATCTTCTGCGGATCGAAGAAGAGCCTCGCGGCCGGCGTGCCGATGGCGAAGGTGATCTTCTCGGCGCAGGCGGTCGGCGCGATCGTGCTGCCGCTGATGCTGTTCCACCAGATTCAGCTGATGGCGTGTGCGGCGCTCGCGCAGCGCTGGGGCGCGCGCGACATGAGCGGCGAGCGCGACGAGGGCGACGCGAGCGCTGCGCCCCGCACGCTGAGCGCGGGCAAGCGCTGACGCGACTGGTGCCGCTCATGAGGTGCGCGACCTGAGGCCCACGGCCAGCGCGCGGCACGATGCACCAACATCGCGCATCGCGTCACACAATCTTCATTCAATTCTGCGCGCGCGCTGCCGTTAAGTCGTGGGTCCCGTCGCTTCGGCCGCCACGCTCATGCCCGCGCCCCCTCCCGCTCCCGCTGCCGCCGGCAGCACCTCGCGCCTGATCGCGGATCGCGCGCTCGCCGCCGTGTTCCAGCCGATCGTCGACCTCGGGTCCGGAACCGTCATCGGCTACGAGGGGCTGATCCGCGGGCCGCACGGCACCGAGCTCGAGCCGCCTGCCGCGTTGTTCGCGCAGGCCGCGCGCGAGGGCGAGACGCTCGCGCTCGAACAGGCGGCCGCGCTCACCTGCCTCGACGCGTTCGCGGCGCTCGGCTGCGACGGCAAGCTGTTCCTCAATTTCAGCGCCGGCACGATCCTGCAGCTCGCGCGCGAACGCGAGCGTGCCCGCATGCTGCTCGGGCGCGCGCGGGTCGGCGCCGAGCGCATCGTGATCGAGCTGACCGAGCAGAACGCGACGACCGACGTCGCGCATATCGTGCCGGCGATCGCGTCGCTGCGCGATGCGGGCATCCAGCTCGCACTCGACGACTACGGCACCGCGAACGCGAGCATGAACCTCTGGCTGCGCCTGCACCCGGACGTCGTGAAGATCGACCGCTTCTTCATCCACGACATCGCGCGCGACCCGCTCAAGTTCGAAGCCGTGAAGGCGATGCAGCATTTCGCGCATGCGAGCGGCGCGAAACTGATCGCGGAAGGCATCGAGAACGAATGCGACCTGATCGTCGTGCGCGACATGGGCATCTGCTGCGTGCAGGGCTTCCTGCTCGGCCGCCCGAATGCGCGGCCTTCGCGCGTCGTCGCGCCCGCCGCGCGCGACGCGATCCGCACGCCGCACATCGCCGTGTTCCCCGGTGCGACACGCATCGCGCGGCCGGCCGGCACGATCGCCTCGAAGATGCTCGTGCCGGCGCCGGCGCTGCCGCGCGACGCGACCAGCAACGACGTGCTGGACTTGTTCAACCGGATGCCCGACCTGCACGCGGTCGCGCTCGTCGAGCGCGGGCGGCCCGTCGCGCTGGTCAACCGCCGCGGCTTCATCGACCGCTTCGCGCTGCCGTACCACCGTGAGGTGTTCGGCAAGAAGCCGTGCCTGCAGTTCGCGAACGACGCGCCGCTGATGATCGAGAACTCGACGACCTTCGAGCAGCTCGCGATGCTGCTCGCGAGCCATGACCAGCGCTATCTGGCGGACGGCTTCGTGATCACCGAGCACGGCCGCTACGTCGGGCTCGGCACCGGCGAAAGCCTCGTGCGCGCGGTGACCGAGATGCGCATCGAGGCCGCACGCTATGCGAACCCGCTGACGTTCCTGCCCGGCAACATCCCGATCAGCGCGCACATCGATCGCCTGCTCGCACGCGACGCCGGCTTTCACGCGTGCTACGTCGACCTGAACCAGTTCAAGCCCTTCAACGACCAGTACGGCTACTGGCAAGGCGACGAGGTGCTGAAGTTCGCCGCGACGGTGCTGGCCGGCGTCTGCGATCCGCAGCGCGACTTTCTCGGGCACGTCGGCGGCGACGATTTCCTCGTGCTGTTTCAGCGCGACGACTGGCGGTCGCGCGCGCTCGCCGCGATCGAGCGCTTCAATCAGGGCGCGCAGCTGTTCTATACGCAGGCCGACCGGCAGGCAGGCGGCCTGCGCGGCGAGGATCGCCACGGTAACCCTGCGTTCTTCGGTTTCGTGACGATGGCGATCGGCGCGGTCAGCGTACCGGCCGGCGCACACGGCGCGAAGCGCTATGGCAGCGACGAAATCGCGTCGGTCGCCGCGCTCGCGAAGCGGCGCGCGAAACAACAGCCGGGCGGACTGGCGGTGGTCGACCTCGATGCGGGCCGCGCGGCGCTGCGGGAGCGCGGCGAGCCGCCCGGCCCGAGCGCGGGCTGA
>NZ_KV786541.1:7323-7748 GCF_001806955.1 Burkholderia sp. HMSC10F09 | reverse complement strand
CCTGCTCCGGCTCGCGAGGCGCGGCTTCGGCATGGCGCTCGTCCGCGGGCTCGTCGCCGCGCTGCGCTGCAGCGTCCCGCTTCGCCGCGGACCGGCCGGCGCTCGCCGCATCGGCGCTCTTCTTTGCGCCGGCCTTCTTCGCCGCGCTCTTGCGTGCGCGCTTGCGGCCGTCCTTCGCGTCGCCGTGCGTCGCGCCCGCGTGCGCCGTTTCGTTCGATTCCACCGCGTCCGCCGGTGCGAGCGCCGCTTCGCTCGCGACGACGTCGACCGCGCCGGCTCCGTCCGTGTCGACGGCCATGCCGTCCGCCGCCGGCTCACCGTGCGCGCCGCGACGGCGCGACGCGTGTTCGAGCGGCGCGGCTTCCGCGTGACGCGCGCCATGCCCCGCGTGCGCGCTGCCCGTATCGCGCGCGGCGGCCGGCTCG
>NZ_KV786541.1:0-7303 GCF_001806955.1 Burkholderia sp. HMSC10F09 | reverse complement strand
ATCGAAGTGAAGACGGGCCCGGCGGCCGACTTCGAGCAGCCCGCGCGCCTGCGCTTCGTCGAGCAGGTTGCCGAACGCGCGGAAGCCGTAGTACGACTCGTTGAAATCGGGCTTGCGGCGCTTGATCGCGCTCTTGAGCACGGACGCCCAGATCTTGCCGACGTCGTCGCGCTCGGACGCAAGCGCCTCGAACGTCTCGACCGCGAGCGCGATCGCCTCGGCCTTGCGCGCCTCCATCTCCGGCTTGCGCGACGGCTCGTCCGCACGCTTCGCGCCGCCGTTGCCCGCACGCTGCTGTTCGCGCTTGGCGAGCGCGCGCTGCTGTTCGCGCACGAGATCGTCGTAGAAGATGAACTCATCGCAGTTCGCGACCAGCAGGTCGGACGTCGACTTCTTCACGCCGACGCCGATCACCTTCTTCGCGTTCTCGCGCAGTTTCGACACGAGCGGCGAAAAATCCGAGTCGCCGCTGACGATCACGAACGTATCGACATGCGATTTCGTGTAGCAGAGGTCGAGCGCGTCGACGACGAGCCGGATGTCGGCCGAATTCTTGCCCGACTGGCGCACGTGCGGAATCTCGATCAGCTCGAAGCTCGCCTCGTGCATCGCCGCCTTGAAGCCCTTGTAGCGATCCCAGTCGCAATAGGCCTTCTTCACGACGATGCTGCCCTTCAGCAGCAGCTTTTCGAGCACGGGCTTGATGTCGAATTTCTCGTACTTCGCGTCGCGTACGCCGAGCGCGACGTTCTCGAAGTCGCAGAACACGGCCATGCTGACGTTGTCCAGGGGTAATGCCATGTGTACTCCAACCGGTTGGCCGACGCGTTGATTTGCGTAGCGGCAGGAAATGCGTGGCGCACATGATAGCCGGTCGGCGGCGCGCCGCCCGCATTCCGCGCGGCAGCCGCACTATGTGCGGCGACACACCGTCGTCGCGCCGCGTCGCCCGGTATGCTCCCGATAGGTGCAACCGCCGGGCCGCCGTGGATGCGCCCCTTTTTGACGCGCCGCCGCCCGGCCAATTCGACATACACTTGAGTATCGGTCGTCCGTCCCTAACTGGAAGGATGACGCATCGAGCAAGGAGCCGTTTCATGACGACGAAGGTACTGCTGATCGGCGCGACCGGCCGCACGGGCCGCGCCTGCGCGGATCTGCTGCTCAAGCAGCCGGAATTCGAGCTCACCGCGCTGGTGCGCCGGCCGGGTTATACGCTGCCGGGCGCGAGGGTCGTCGAGGCCGATCTCACGACCGATTTCTCGTCGGCGTTCCAGGGCATCGCGCACGTGATCTATGCGGCCGGCTCGGCCGAATCCGAAGGCGCCACCGAAGAGCAGCAGATCGATCGCGACGCCGTTGCGCGCGCGGCCGAGTATGCGCTCGCATACAACGTCCAGAAGCTCGTCGTGATCAGCTCGCTGACCGCGTACTGGCCCGAGCGCAGCCCCGACGCGCTGCGCCACTACTCGCAGATGAAGCGCGAAGGCGACGAGCGCGTGATCGCGTCCGGCGTCGACTACGTGATCCTGCGTCCGGGCCCGCTGTCGGACGGCCCGGGCGTCGGCAAGATCGCGCTGACCGAGGAGCGCGTCGAGCCCGCGCCGCCCGTGTCGCGGCAGGACGTTGCATGGGCCGCGATCGAGGCGATCAAGCTTGGCATTTCGCGAAAGGTTATCGGCTTCGTCGGCGGCAGCGTGCCGATCGAACAGGCGCTGCGCGCGTAACCGCTGGAGCGCCGGCGGCGCAGTACCCGCGCCGCCGGCACCGCAGCACGATGCGGCCCGCTCGCGCGGGCGGTTCTCTTTGGCCGGCCCGTCAGCGTTTCGGATGCGCGTCGGCCCACGCCTTCACGGCGGCGAGCGTGTTCTCGACGTGCTTGTCGGGCGACAGGCTCGTGTATTCGTACAGGACCTTCCCTTCCGGCGAAATCACGTACGACACGCGGTTCGCGCGATCGAGCGCGGGCAGCTTCGCGTCGTATTCGCGGATGATCTTCGCGTCCGGATCGGCCGCGACCGGGAACTTGCTGCGGCACTCGCTGACCGAGAACTTCGTCAGCGTATCGATGTTGTCGGCCGACACGCCGATCACCGTCGCGCCATACGCCTTGTAGCGGTCGACCGCCTCCGCGAACGCATGCGCCTCGATCGTGCAGCCCTTCGTAAACGCGGCCGGGTAGAAATACAGCACGACCGGGCCCTGCTTCAGCGCATCGGCGAGCGAGTACCTGTAAGTCTTGCCGCCCAGCGATGCGGGCGCCGTAAAATCGGGCGCCGCGTCGCCCGGCTTCAGCTGCGCCTGCGCGATCGGCGCAAGACCGGCCACCAGCGCCGCCGCAACGGCGCCCAGCAATAGTTTTCGCTTCATCTGCGTCCTCATTTCTTATAAAGTCAGCCTCGTTGCAGCATGCGCCCGCGTTCGCTTGCCGAACCCGGCGCCCGCCCGGCCCGCGCAGCGCGCCGGCCGGTCCGTTAAAGATTCCTCGCAGTCTGCCGTTATTCCTCCCGGACAACCGGTTCCAGCCCTTCACGTCAGCGAGAAACATGGAAGCCAACAGGAAACAGACGCCGCGCAAGGGCCCCTGGCGCAGCGCATTGCATACGCTGCGCCGCTTCGCCTGGTCGGGCGGCGCGCTGATGCCTGCGCGCGCCGGCGCACCGCGTCGCGACGATACCGTGCGCAACTGGCTGGAACAGACGGTCGGCACGGTCGATTTCCTCGCCCACGTCGATCGCGAGCTGCGCTTCCTCTACGTGTCGGAAGCGAGCCTGCGCTTCATCGGCTATCACCGCGAATATCTGCACACGCTGACGCTGCGCGACCTGATCGCCGAACAGGATACCGCGGCGCTCGAAGACCTGCTTGCGCGCGCCGCGCGCTCCGGGCAGGTCGAGAAGGCGACGATGAGCATCGTGAAGTCGCTGACCTACCCGCTCGACGTCGAGCTGCGCGCCGTGAAGAGCCGCCACCACGGCGTCGAAGGCTTCGCGATCGCCGCGTTCGACATCTCGTCGTGGCGCGCGCTCGAGGCGCGGCTCACGTACGAAATGCATCACGATCCGATGACGGGGCTCGACAACCTGTCGGCGCTCGTCCCCGCGCTGATCCGCGCGCAGCAGACGGCCGACGACGAAGGCACGTGCGCGGCGCTGCTGCTGCTCGATCTCGACGATTATCAGCGGATCAACCGCGCGCTCGGCTACGACGCGGGCGACGCGCTGCTGCGCGAGACCGCCCGGCGGCTGCGTACGCTCGTCGCGCCCGACGAACTCCTCGCGCGCGTCGCGAGCGACAAGTTCGCGGTCGTGCTCGCCGCGCCGGACCGCACGCGCGCGTGCGACGCGGCGGACGCGCTCGCGCGGCGGCTGCAGGCCGCGGTTCGCGAGCCGTACACGTACCACGGGCAACCGGTGCATCTTTCAGCAAGCATCGGCATCGCGCTGTATCCGGACGAGCGCGCGGCGCCGCATCGCGCGCAGCACCACAGTCCGCTGCTGCGCCGCGCCGATCACGCGCTCGCGCAGGCGAAGGCGTCGGGCGGCAATGCGCTCGCGTTCCATGCGCCGGTCGACGATCCGGCCGACGCCGAACGGCTGAAGCTCGAAGCCGATCTCTACGACGGCGTGCGCAACGGCGAATTCTCGCTGCATTTCCAGCCGATCACGCGCAGCCAGTCCGGTGCGGTGGTCGGCGTCGAGGCGCTGATCCGCTGGCGCCACCCCGTTCACGGGCTCGTGCCGCCGGCGACGTTCATTCCGCTCGCCGAATCGATCGGGCTCATCAACTATCTCGGCAACTGGGTGCTGAAGGCCGCCTGCATGCAGCTCGTCGCGTGGGATCGGCAGGGGCTCGCGCTGCAGTACGTCGCGGTCAACGTGTCGCCGCAGCAGTTCCGCGATCCGCGCTTCACGCAAAGCGTGCGCGATGCGATCGCGCTGACCGGCATCGATCCGCGGCGCATCGTGCTCGAGATCACCGAAAGCCTGCTGATGCACGATCCCGCGCATGCCAAGGGGCTGCTCGAGGAACTGACCGAGCTCGGCATCCGCTTCGCGATCGACGATTTCGGCACCGGCTATTCGAGTCTCGCGTATCTGCAGCGCTTCCCGCTCGCGAAGCTGAAGATCGACCGCAGCTTCGTCGAGAACCTGCTGACCTCGCGCAACGATCGCGCGATCGTGTCGGCCGTCGTCGGGCTCGCGCAGACGCTCGAGCTCGAACTCGTCGCCGAAGGCGTCGAGACCGAAGCGCAGCGCGCCCTGCTGACCGAAATGGGCTGCAACCACATCCAGGGCTGGCTCGTCTGTCAGGCGCTGCCGTCCGAGGAGCTCGCGCGCCGCTTCGCGGCGCAGCAGCTGCACCTGCACGCGGCGGCCTGACGGGCCGGACGGATGCGTATGTCAATTACCGAACGCCTGGCCCCGACCGCGCTGCTCGACAAGCTGTGGGCGCGGATGAACGAACGCGGCGACTTCCCGCTGCTGTCGGAGTCGCTGCGCACGACGATGGCCGCGATGAAGAACGACGATCTCGACTTCACGGCGCTCGTGCGCGTCGTGCTGTCGGATTTCGCACTGACGCAGAAGGTGCTGCGGCTCGCGAACTCCGCGATGTACATGGCGTTCGGCGGCAACATCACGACCGTCACGCGTGCGCTGATGGTGCTCGGGATGGACGCGGTCGGCCATCTCGTCGTCGGGCTGAAGCTCGTCGATCACTTCCATCAGAGCACGCCGCGCCGCATCGACGCGAAGCTCGAACTGAACCGCGCGCTGCTGTCCGGCTGCGTCGCGCGCAAGCTGACCGAACACGTCGAGCTGCGCGCGGGCGAGGAAGCGGTCGTCTGCACGCTGATGCGCCAGGTCGGCAAGCTGCTCGTGGTCTGCTATCTCGATCAGGAATGGGACCGCATTCGTCGGCGGGCGGCCGAGCTGCACGGCGACGAAACGGCCGCGTGCATCGACGTGCTCGGCGTCGGCTTCGACGAGATCGGACTCGAGGCCGCCGCCCGCTGGCGCCTGCCCGACATGATCTGCGCGGGCATGGCGAACGACGATCGCGCGGACGACGACGAATCGCGCGACGACGATCGCGACGCCGACGACACGGCCCTCGCCGGCAGCGACGCGGACGACGGGCATGCGCAATGGCTGCGCGCGGTGAGCCGCTGCTCGACCGACGTCGCGAGCGCGCTCGCGATGCCGGAAGGCCCGCAGCGCGACGCGCGCATCGGCACGCTCGCGCAGCACTACGCGCCGATCCTCGACATGCCGTCCGGCGCGCTCGTCGAGATCGCCGAGCAGCTCGCGCGCGAGGAAGCGAGCGACACCGTGATGCGCGAGATCGTCGAGCTGCGCGCGAATGCGGATGCGATCGCGCGCGCGCAGACGGAGCCGGAAGCGTGCCTCGAAGCGGGCCTCGCCGATCTGCGCGCGCTGCCGTCCGAGCACGTGCTGACGCCGGTGCTCGCGCTCGCGTCCGAAAGCCTGCTCGCGGGCCTCGCGTTCACGCGCACCGTCATGTTCGTGCGGCACGACGACGGCACGTTTGCCGCGCGTCTCGGCTTCGGCCCGGACGTCGATGCGGTGCTCGACCGGCTGCGCTTCGACGAACGCTTCGAGCCCGACGTGTTCCATCTCGCGATCACGAATTCGGTCGGCATCTTCATCGAGCACGCGCAGGAGCCGAAGATGCTGCGCCGGCTGCCCGCGTGGTATCTCGACGCCTTCGACGACACGCACTCGTTCGTGCTGCTGCCGGTGCGCGCCGGCGGCTCGACGGTCGCGCTGCTGTACGGCGACTGGGCCGGCGCGCAGCCCGCGCGCAAGATCACGCAGCAGGAGATGAGCGTGCTCAACGAGCTTGCGCGCGAACTGAGCCGGTTCTTCCCCGCGTAGCGGCCGCCCAAAAGCAAACCGGCCGCATCGTGCGGCCGGCTGGCGAAAAGCGACGGAATCGAAACGCGCTTACTTGAGCGTGACGGGCACGCTGAAGTACTTCTTCGCGAGCGAGTCGATCGTGCCGTCGGCCTTCAGTTCCTTCAGCGCCTGATCGAGCGCGGTCTTCAGCGCCGCGTCGTTCTTGCGCAGGCCGAAGCCGACGCCCGAGCCGAGAATCTCGGCATCGCTGACGGTGCCGCCCGCGAACGCGAAGCCCTGGCCTTGCGGCTTCGACAGGAAGCCCTTCGCGCCCGCCTCCGAATCCTGGAACGTCGCGTCGAGACGGCCCGACTTCAGGTCGGCGTAGGCGAGATCCTGCGTCTGGTACGGCACGACTTCGACACCGGCCGGCGCCCACTTCTTCTTGGCGTACGCTTCCTGGATCGTGCCCTGCAGCACGCCGACGCGCTTGCCCTTCAGCGATTGCGGCGTCGGCTGCAGGCCGCTGCCCTGCTTCGCGATCAGCTGGTTCGGGATCGTGTAGATCGGATCGGTGAAGGCGATCGCGTGCTTGCGCTGATCGGTGATCGTCATGTCCGAGTTGATCGCGTCGAACTTGCGCGCCTGCAGCGCGGGGATCAGGCCGTCGAAGTCGTTCTCGACCCACACGCACTTCGCCTTCAGCTTCGCGCACACCGCGTTGCCGATGTCGATGTCGAAGCCGGTCAGCTTGCCGTCGGGCGTCTTGTATTCGAACGGCGCATACGAGGCTTCGACGCCGAACCGGATCTCCTTCAGATCCGCCGCAACCGCGCTGCCTGCCGCTACCGCCGATGCCGCCACTACCGCGTGCGCGGCCACTTTACGCCAATCCAACTTCATCAGGTGTTCTCCTCGATACTCGAATGTTCCGGAACTACGGGCGCATGCATCATTGCAGGGCCGGATGGCGACGGCAACCGCGACGACGCGCCGTGATGCGGCGCAACAGCCGCAAGGCCGCGATTGTACCAATCCGCGCGGCCCGCACCGCAAAGCGGCCGTGCTGCATCGCGCGCGCGGCGCCCCCATGCACGCGCGTGAAACGCGCAAGACGATGTCGCAAACAGGCAAGCTCGCGGTGCCGGCGCGGCGCCGGCCGCCCCGTCAGACGAGCGCGGCCAGCGTGTCGCGCGTCGTATCGACGACGAGCAGTCCCGCGCGCAGGCCGGGCTTCACCGACGGATTCGGAAACACGATGCGCTCCTCGTCGTGCCGCACCGTGTAGCGGTAATCGCCGTCCTGCGCAAGCACCGTGCCGCGCGCGAACGCGGTGAAGTTCGCGACGTCGGGTGCGACGAACAGCTCGAGCGCGTCGCTCTGTTTCGTGATCTGGTCGATCACCGTGAACACGCGCGGCAGCGGCGCGTCGGCGTCGCCCG
>NZ_KV786540.1:0-1478 GCF_001806955.1 Burkholderia sp. HMSC10F09 | reverse complement strand
ACCAACGTTCACGTGCGGCTTGGTCCGCTCGAATTTTTCCTTGGCCATTTTCAACTCCCGAAAGGAATTTCACATGTTGCGCCGCGCGCAAACAGACACTGACTTTACTGCTGGTGCCCATGGGCAGGATCGAACTGCCGACCTCTCCCTTACCAAGGGAGTGCTCTACCACTGAGCCACATGGGCGCTTTTACGCTTCAACTTCGCGGACTGGAGCGGGTGAAGGGAATCGAACCCTCGTCGTAAGCTTGGAAGGCTTCTGCTCTACCATTGAGCTACACCCGCACGGGCCACTAACGATTCCTTACCGCTCTCTGCGCTGATGTCTTGGTGGAGGAGGTTGGATTCGAACCAACGTAGGCGTAAGCCAACAGATTTACAGTCTGCCCCCTTTAGCCACTCGGGCACCCCTCCGTAGAGAACTGACGATTATGGGGGTGCATCGAACTCTTGTCAAGCACTGCGAGAAGATTATTTTCATTTTCTTCCCGAGCGCCGGCTCGACCACCAGGCATCCGCCGCCGACTACGATGGCGACGAGAGGTTCGCCATTCGGCGCCCACACCTTCGTCAGACTCCGCTTCCAGCAATGTTGCATGCTGAAAACGAAAGACCGCCATCATACGGCCTCTCGGGCAGAATGCCAAGCGGGTAGGCGGAAAATTTTTGCAATATTCGTGCCGGGCGTCCTTTGGGCGACGAATTGGGGACTTCAGGGGACGGTTGTCGGGCGTATCGCGCCGTTGCCCCGCGAGGCAGTCGCAGCGCCGGGGAGCGACGGCCCGGACTGAACGGCCTCGGACGCGGCGCCGGCGACCGCGCTCAGGCCTGACGCGCGGACTCTTCGGGACCGCTTCACCGCTGCGCACATCGCTGTCGACCGGTGCGGCGCCCTGCGCAACTGCTTGCTGCTTGCTGCTTGCTGCTTGCTGCTTGTTCGCCGTCGCGCCCTGCATCGGCCGCCGGGCGCGACGGACACACCTGGCCGGAAGGGTCAAGACGCCCGGAAAGCGCAGCCACACCGCGCGGAACGGTCGGAATAGGAGCTACGAGCAGACGATTGTCGATGGGCGCGCGTGAGCTGAGGAACGCAGCGAGGCTGCAACGTGGAACAGGCAATCGCCCAGAGCGCGCGACGGGGGGACATTTCAGTTGCCCCGACGCCGCATGGGTCGATCTGCGGACCGGTGGGGCGTCAGCAAAGACCGCTGTCAGCCAGCTGTCGACCGATGTCCGTCGATCGACGACGGCGGGCCGCAGGGCACCAACTGCAAGGCGGTGTCGATGGCACCGTCTGTCGGCGTGTCACGGCGCGCCAGAGGATAGGCGACGGCTCATTTGCCGTGAGGCGGCTCGCCGCGCCGAGTCTAGGGCTCGGCCGGTTGAAAGAAGGCATGCCCCAGAAAGGGGACGCGTATCCTGCGAGGATTCGCATCGCGCGGAGACCAGCCGGCGCTCGGGCCGACAGCGCATTTCCG
>NZ_KV786539.1:0-28549 GCF_001806955.1 Burkholderia sp. HMSC10F09 | reverse complement strand
GCCCGAAGGCGGCGGCGGGCCGAATTATCCAAACATGTGACGCATCACGTGCATGCATGGGCGTGCGCGAACGAACCGGAGCAAGACGATGAGCAATGCAGCGAAGGAAGTCGTGGTCGTAAGCGGTGTTCGTACCGCAATCGGCGATTTCGGCGGAAGCCTGAAGGATTTCTCGCCGACCGAGCTCGGCGCGAAGGTCGTGCGTGAAGTGCTGTCGCGCGCGAACGTGCCGGGCGACGCCGTCGGCCATGTCGTGTTCGGCCATGTCGTGAACACCGAGCCGAAGGATATGTATCTGGCGCGCGTCGCGGCGATCGACGGCGGCGTCGCGCAGCACGCGCCCGCGCTGACGGTGAACCGGCTCTGCGGTTCGGGCCTGCAGGCGATCGTGTCCGCGGCGCAGACGATCCTGCTCGGCGATGCCGACGTCGCGATCGGCGGCGGCTCGGAGAGCATGACGCGCGCGCCGTACAGCGTGCCGGCCGCGCGTTTCGGCCAGCGCATGGGCGACGCGAAGCTCGTCGACATGATGCTCGGCGCGCTGCACGACCCGTTCCAGTCAATCCACATGGGCGTGACGGCCGAGAACGTCGCGGCGAAATACGGCATCTCGCGCGACGCGCAGGATGCGCTGGCGCTCGAATCGCACCGTCGCGCGGCGCGCGCGATCGCCGAAGGGCGCTTCAAGGATCAGATCCTGCCGATCTCGATTCGCACGAAGAAGGGCGAGGTCGCATTCGACACCGACGAACACGTGCGCCACGAGGCGAGCGCGGAGGATTTCTCGAAACTGCGTCCGGTGTTCGCGAAGGAGAACGGCACGGTGACGGCCGGCAACGCCTCCGGCATCAACGATGCGGCCGCAGCCGTGCTGATGATGAGCGGCGATGCGGCGCGCGCGCAGGGCGTGAAGCCGCTCGCGCGTCTCGTCGCCTACGCGCATGCAGGCGTCGATCCCGCGTACATGGGGATCGGCCCGGTGCCGGCCACGCAGAAGGTGCTCGAACGTGCGGGACTGAAGATCGACGATCTCGACGTGATCGAGGCGAACGAAGCGTTTGCCGCGCAGGCCTGCGCCGTCACGCAGGAGCTCGGCCTCGATCCGGCGAAGGTCAACCCGAACGGCTCCGGTATTTCGCTCGGTCATCCGATCGGCGCGACGGGTGCGCTGATCACCGTGAAGGCGCTGTACGAGCTGAAGCGCATCGGCGGGCGGTACGCGCTCGTGACGATGTGTATCGGCGGCGGGCAGGGCATTGCGGCGATCTTCGAGAACATCTGATAATCGACCGCTCCAACCCGCACACACGCATCGAATACGAGGAATCGTCATGGCCATCGAAACCGTCGGCGTCGTAGGCGCCGGAACCATGGGCAACGGCATTGCGCAGACCGCCGCCGTTGCAGGACTCAACGTCGTGATGATCGACGTCACCGACGCCGCGCTCGAGAAGGGACTCGCGACGCTGAAGGGGAGCCTCGAGCGGCTGGTGTCGAAAGACAAGCTCGCCGCCGCCGCGCGCGATGCCGCGCTCGCACGCATCTCGACCTCGACCGATTACGCGACGCTCGCGTCGGTCGACATCGTGATCGAGGCCGCGACCGAAAACGTCGAGTTGAAGAGCCGCATTCTGAAGCAGATCGAATCGGTCGCACGGCCCGACGCGATCATTGCGACGAACACGTCGTCGATCTCGATCACCGCACTCGCGGCGCTGCTCGCCGATCCGTCGCGTTTCGTCGGCATGCATTTCTTCAACCCGGTGCCGCTGATGCCGCTCGTCGAGATCATCCGCGGGCTGCAGACGAGCGATGCGACCGCGGCGGCCGTGCGTGCGCTGACCGAGCGTTTCGACAAGTCGCCGATCGGCGTGCGTAACGCGCCCGGCTTCGTCGTGAACCGGATTCTCGTGCCGATGATCAACGAAGCGTTCTTCGTGCTCGCGGAAGGGATCGCGTCGGCCGAGGAGATCGACGCGGGAATGAAGCTCGGCGCGAACCATCCGATCGGGCCGCTCGCACTCGCGGACCTCGTCGGACTCGACGTCTGTCTTGCCGTGATGGACGTGTTCCTCAAGGACTTCGGGGATCCGAAGTATCGCGCGTGTCCGTTGCTGCGCGAGATGGTCGCGGCGGGGCGGTTGGGGCGGAAGACGGGGCGGGGGGTGTACGACTACAGCAAGTAGACGGCACGCGTTTTCCGTTTTCATGCGGCCGCCTTCGGGCGGCCGTATGCGTTTGGGCGGCGCGGCGTCCGCGCATCCGAAAGGGCGCAGCGCCGAAGCGCGCTACATGTAGAACGCCGACGGCGACATGCCGAAGTGCCGCTTGAAGATTGCGAAGAACGCGGTCCCGACCGCTGTAGCCATGTCTATCGCGGCCGTGAGTACCGTGTCGCCGGGACGCGCTTGCTATACGAGGGAGAGTGTTCACATAAGACGTCATATAACAAAACTGCTTGGACAATTCGCGTTCCGGCTCAAAATCTCGGCTTTGTTTCGGCTTTGCCTTGTATTTTCGCGACGTTAGTCATATGATGACAGATCATATGGGCTGCCGTCGCAGCGTCACCCCCTCGAGAATCCGCTCGTGAGAATTGCCGCCATCGAAGTCATTCGCCTGTCGCTCGCATTCGACGCGGGCCGCCGCCCCGCCCCGACGTCGGCACCCGCCGCGGACACCTACAATGCCGCCGACCGATCGCTGCGTCGGATGGAATCGCTGCTCGTCAAGGTCACCGACGAAGCGGGCCGCGTCGGCTGGGGTGAAGCGTTTGGCCATCTGATCAATCCCGTCACGTTCGCCGCGCTCGAAGGCCCCGTCGGGCGCTGGTTCCGCGGCGCCGAATTCGAACCGACGCCCGGCGGGATCGGCGCATTGCGCGACGCGGCCGACCGCGCGCTGCATGCGTTCGGACGAACCGGGCCGGTGCTGTACGCGCTGTCCGCGATCGATACTGCGCTGCACGACCTGTCCGCGCAGCACGCGGGGCAGCCGCTGTATCGCTGGCTCGGCGCACGGCGCGACGAGATCGACGTGTACGCGAGCCTCGTCAGCTACGAGAACGAGCCAGGCGAAGTCGCCCGCCACGTGCGGCGCGCATGGGACGAAGGGTTTCGGCGGATCAAGCTGCACGAGACTGAACGCGCGGCGATCGCGGCCGCCCGCGATGCATTGCCGGTTGGCGGCGAGCTGATGGTCGACGTGAACTGTCCTTGGACCGCGAACGAAGCCGTGCGTCGCGTCGGCGAACTGGCCGATCTCGGGCTCGGCTGGATAGAAGAGCCGGTATGGCCGTGCGACGACGCGCGCGCGATCGCGCGTGTGCGCGGCACCGGCGTGCGCGTCGCGGCCGGCGAGAACGCATCGGGCGTCGCCGGCTTTCGCAATCTGTTCGAACACGACGCCCTCGATGTCGCGCAGCCGAGCGTCGCGAAGATCGGGGGACCGACCGCGATGCGTGCGGTCATCGCGCTGGCTGCGCAGCACCGCGTGCGCGTTGTTCCGCATTGCTTCTACTATGGCGCGGGCCTGCTGGCGACCGCACATCTGGTCGCGACGCTGCCGGTCGACGTCGCGCTCGAGATTCCGTATCTCGACTGGCCCGAACGGCTGCATGACGCGCAGCGCCCCGGTGCGCGACTGCGGCTATCCGACATGCCGGGGCTCGGCTTCGTGCCGGACGACGCGGTACTGGCGCGCAATATGATTGCGCACGCAACGATCTGCTGAACAGCGCAGCCGCGCGTTGGAGCGAAGATCGCGAAGCGGTTGCCGGCATCGGCCGCGCGGTCGCAAAACATCGAACCGGGGCACCCGGCAGCGCCGCCCGCCCGGTCAACAGGAGACGACATGAAAACACGATACCGCTGGTGGGTCGGCGCACTGCTGTTCGGCGCCGGCATGCTGAACTATCTGGACCGCGCTGCATTGTCGGTCGTCGCACCGATCATCAAGCGCGATCTCGGCATTGGCGATGCGCAGATGGGCGTATTGTTCAGCAGCTTCTTCGTCGGCTATTGCGTGTTTTGTTTCGTCGGCGGTTGGGCTGCCGATCGTTTCGGGCCGCGCCGCGTGTTCGCGTGGGCGGCCGGCGTGTGGTCGCTGTTCTGCGGTGCAACCGCGCTGGCCGGGTCGTTCGTGCATCTGCTGGTCGTGCGCGTCGCGTTCGGGATCGGTGAAGGGCCGATGGGAACGACGACGAACAAGGCGATCTCGAACTGGTTTCCGCGTCGCGAAGCGGGGCGAGCGGTCGGCTGGACGAACGCCGGGCAGCCGCTCGGCGCGGCGATTGCTGCGCCGATCGTCGGCCTCGTCGCGTTGCAGTTCGGCTGGCGCGTGTCGTTTGTCGTGATCGCCGCGCTCGGCTTCCTGTGGCTTGTCGCATGGTGGCGGCTGTTCCGCGACGAACCTGCCGCGCATCCGCGCGTGTCGCCGGAAGAGGCGCGCGAGATCGCAGCGGATCGCGGCGTTGACGCAGTACACGGCACGCGCGACGTGCACGCAGCAGACGCGCACGCGGCACGTCCGCTGCTGCACTATCTGCTGTCGCGCCCGGTGCTCGGCGTCGCGCTCGCGTTCTTCAGCTTCAACTACGTGCTGTATTTCTTCCTGTCGTGGCTACCCAGCTATCTGACCGACTATCAGCATCTGAACATCAAGCAGATGAGCGTGGTCGGCATCCTGCCGTGGCTCGGCGCGACGGTCGGCTTCGTCGCCGGCGGCACTGTATCGGACCGCATCTACCGCCACAGCGGCGACGTGCTGTTCGCACGCAAGATCGTGATCGTCGTCGGGCTCGGCGTCGCGGCGGCGTGCGTGCTGCTCGCGTCGCGCGTGAATTCCCTCGGTGCGGCCGTCACGCTGATCGCGATCGCGAGCCTGTTCGCGTTCATGGCGCCGCAAGCGTGCTGGTCGTTGCTGCAGGAAATCGTGCCGCGCGAGCGCGTCGGTGCGGCCGGTGGCTTCGTGCACCTGCTCGCGAATCTCGCCGGCATTCTGTCGCCGAGCCTGACCGGCTGGCTCGTGCAATACGGTGGCGGATATGCGGGCGCGTTCGTGCTCGCGGGAGCGTCAGCGCTGGCGGGCGCGGCGATTCTGACGGTCGCGGTGCGGCCGCGCACGGTCGCGCAGATGCGCGGCGCGGTTTAGTCGCGCGTATGTGCTCGCGCGGGTCGGCGCGTCGCGATTGCTCCGTGCCCACTGAAGGGCGGAGCGGATGTGCGTTCATCTTCGAGCGCTGACGGCGCGACGGCGCGAGATCGTCGAACGGCTTGGCCGGATGCCTGAGCGCCCGAAGACGCGCTGCAACGGCTATGCCCTTGCGCGAGGCGGGACGAGGCCTCTCTCGTGGCATACGCGCAACGCGTGCGCAATATCGAAACGTGATTCTTCTCGCTCTCGCCCGCACACAGCACGCGCACACTTGCAATCCGCGCGGAACAACCGTCGGCATGACGTCGCCCGTTCCCGCCTTCCACGCCGCGCGACGACCTCCCGCCCACCCGCCGCAGCGTACCGCTGAACTTCCGCGTCTCTATCCGTTCTATTCGCTCACATGCCGCCCCGCGTCGACGCACGCGCTCACGCATCGCAAAGACGCCAGCAGGCATACAACTTGCGCACAGCACACGCTTTCCGCAACGCACGGACGCGCACCGCGATACGAACGAAACCGCTTCGGAGGCTTGTGATGAAACGACTCTGGCTGCAGCGCGCAATCGCTACGATCTTCCTGTACGCAACAGTCGGCACCGCGGCGAACGCGGCATCGCCGTCGGCGGACGTAGCGATCCACCGCAGCGACTACGGCATCACGCGCACCGGTCGCGCGGTGAGCCAGTACACGCTGAGCAACGCGCACGGCGTGACGCTGAAAGTCATCACGTACGGCGGCATCGTGACGGCGCTCGAAGTGCCGGACCGAACCGGCAAGGTCGCCGACATCGTGCTGGGCTTCGATTCGCTGTCCGACTACGAAGCGCACAACGGCAACATTCATTTCGGCGCGCTGATCGGCCGCTACGCAAATCGCATCGCGCACGGACGTTTCTCGCTCGACGGCAACACGTGGCAGTTGCCGCTCAACGACGGACGCAACACGCTGCACGGCGGGCCCGACAGTTTCGACGCGAAGGTGTGGACGGTCACCGCCGCACGCAGCGACGGCCAGCGTGCGAGCGTCACGCTGCGCTACGTGAGCCCCGACGGCGAGAACGGCTTTCCCGGCACACTGACGACGGACGTGACCTACACGCTGACGAACGACGACGTGATCCGCATCGACTATCGCGCGACGACGGACAAGGACACCGTCGTCAACCTGACGAACCACAGCTATTTCAATCTCGCCGGGCACGACAGCGGCAGCGTCGAGCGGCAATTGATCGAGATCGACGCGTCGCGCTTCACGCCGACCGACGCGACGTCGATTCCGACCGGCGAACTCGCGAGCGTCGCCGGCACGCCGATGGATCTGCGCGCGCCTACGCCGATCGGTGCACGCTTGCGCAGCGCGTATCCGCAACTGGCAATGGCGCACGGCTACGATCACAACTGGGTGCTCGATCACGGTGGCGAAGCGGCGCCCGCGTTTGCGGCGCGCGCCTACGATCCGGCGTCGGGCCGCTTTCTCGCGCTATACACGACGCAGCCCGGGCTGCAGTTCTATACGTCGAACGGCCTGAACGGCAGCGTCGTCGGCAAGGGCGGTACCGTTTATCGGCAAACGGATGCGTTCGCGCTCGAAGCCGAGCATTTCCCCGATTCACCGAATCATCCGGCGTTCCCGACGACCGTGCTGAAGCCCGGCCAGACGTGGCACGAAGTGACGTTGTGGAAGGTGGGCGCACGATGACGCGTGAGCGTCCTCTGACTCTCTCGACAGCCGCTGCAGCACCCGCATCAAGTTCCGGTTGAACACGCGCGCCCCGACGCCTATACTTAGCCGCATGGATAAGTATCAGTCGTCGATCGGTGACGTCTTCCACGCGTTGGCCGATCCGACGCGCGTGGCGATCGTCTGCGCGCTGGCGAGCGGTGCGCAGACGGTCTCGACGCTGGCCGCGCCGTTCGACATGGCGCTGCCTTCGTTCATGAAGCATCTGACGGTGCTCGAACGCAGCGGCTTGATCCTCACGTCGAAGTCCGGCCGCACGCGCACTTGCGAACTGCAGCCCCAGCGGCTGCAGCAAGCCGAGCGCTGGCTCGCCGAGCAGCGCGCGATGTGGGAAGCGCGATCCGATCGCATGGTCGAATTCGTCGAACGACTTCATCAACAGGAGCAAGCCGATGACCCGAAACGCCGCCGATAGCGCCGACTCGCGCGACCTCATGATCATGCGCGTGCTGCGCGCACCGCGCGCCGCGTTGTGGCGCGCATGGTCGGAACCCGATCTGCTGAAGCTGTGGTGGTGTCCGAAGCCGTGGACCACCGACGTGCTCGCGTTCGATCTGAAACCGGGCGGCGCGTTTCATACGTTGATGAAAGGGCCGGACGGAGGCATCAGCGACAACCCCGGCTGCTTTCTCGAGATCGTGCCGCAGTCGCGTCTCGCGTTCACCTCGATGCTGACGGCCGGCTGGCGCCCGAATACGCCGTGGATGGGTTTCACCGCGATCATCACGATGACCGACGAGGGCGAGGGCACGCGCTACGTCGCGCACGTGATGCATCCGGACGACGCATCGCGCGAGCAGCACGAGAAGCTCGGCTTCTTCGACGGCTGGAACACGGTGATCACGCAGCTCGACGAATTGGCCTGCACGCTGCGCTGATGCGCGCTTTCGCGCTCGACGTTCGACGTTCGACGAGCGCGCATCGCCGCACGCGGGGCGCGTTCGCATTTGCTTCGGGATCCGGACGATGGCATGAAGGGCCGCATCGCCGCACGCGCTCGTACAGTGCGACGGAACCCGAAAATCGCAGAAAACGACGTCACAGCGCGAAATCGCTTGACAGTATCGTCGGTACCACGTATTGTCCGCCGTTGAAATCTTCAAGAAGCGCGATTGCTGCTCGTCATTGCCGCCTTGCCGCGGCATCTGTTGTCCTCTCCCTCCTTGACCCTTTTCCGATGCCCCGTCGGCGGCGTAGCGTAACTGCATGCATCTGCAATGCATTGCGGCGCCACGTGACGGATATCGGCATCATCGAACGGTTCAACGGCAACAACGGAACAGGCTCACGCGAGCCTGGTACACGTTCGTCCACGTGTTGCGGATTGCACTCGCTCGAATCGCCCGGTTCCCGAATTCATCGGGGTTGCCGGCGCGTTCTTGTCGCCAACACCGAGATATTTGAATCACCATGCAAGCAACGAATACCCAACATTACGGCGGCTATGCCGTCGCCCCTTCCGCTCATCGGCTTCCGGACGGAAGCTTCTCGTCGAACCTGACGCTGCGCCGCACCGGCTGCCGCGCCGAGCCGACGTGCTACGAGTTCTACTCGCTCGACTACTTCAGCAGCGAGGAAGCCGCGTTGCGCCACTCGGCGCGCTGGGCACGCAACTGGATCGATACGCGCGGCTGAGCGCCGCAGTCGGTCCGCGAACCGTCCGCGCTGCGAGCGCGTCGCATGCGGCGACGGCAGCCTCGCTGCGACGTCTTGCACGCGCCGCGCGACGCCGGAAATAACCCGCGCGCGCAGCGGCCGATGCGCGTATGATGAACTTCTCCGAGCCGCCGCTGCTGTTCGACCGCTCCTCCCTCCATCGGCTGTCTTTACCGCGTCGCGCCTCTGCCACGCGCATCGTCGTCCCGTTATCCCGTCCGCCGCGCCTGCATCGGCGCTACCGGCAGCACGCGCTCGTCCGCGCGATTCGTCGCCACGAGCCTCAGGAGTTCACCATGAGCATGCATCTCTATCGCGGATTCGAAATCTATCCGCTGATCTATCCGCACGTGCCGGCGCAGCTCGGCAGCGCGCACAACTACGACGCGGGCTTCGACGCCGCCGTGAAGATCTGCCAGCGCGGCGCAGGCGACATGCTGACGCGCAGCCAGACGTTCCGCCTTGCCGAGCTGTCGCCGTTCGATACGGCCGGCGATGCGCGCCGCGCGTCGCTGCGCTATGCGGAAACGATCATCGACGATAACCGCGACAAGCCGGGCTTCTTTGCCGACACGCTTTGACGCGACCGGCAACACATCCTGGCCTTCGGAGGCATCCATGATCATCGACGATCTTCTCGACCTGATCCGGCGCGGCGAAGTAAGCGGAACCGATACGGCGCTGCCGTCCGGCGTCGGCGACTCGGCGCTCGCGCATCAGCAGGAGTTCCGGATGTTCGCGGCGGTACGTGCGCTAACGATCGGCTCCGGCTATACGGAGTTCGAATCCGACGAAATTGCGAGCGCCGTGATGACGCGGCTCGGCTGACGTTTTTTCCCATCAACGCTTCAACACAGGATCATTCATGACCAGCATCACGCTGAAAGCCAACGAGCCGATCGACGTCGCGCTCCGCCGGTTCCGCCGCGACATCGAGAAAACCGGGCTCATTCGCGAACTGCGCAGCCGCACGAGCTACGAGAAGCCGACGGCGATGCGCAAGCGCAAGAAGGCGAGCGCCGTCGTGCGCCAGCGTGCGCGCGTGCGGCGCGCGCTGCCGCCGCGAAAGCTGTACTGAGCTCGGCGTCCGGCCGCCTATCGTGCGCGGCCGCGGCGCCGCGCACTCGAATGCGGAACGCAGGGCGGCTTTATTTCAACACTACTTGAAATATAGAAATGAATGCGCTATCGTGCCGCGCATGGATTCCAATCACGTCGTCCGCGCGCTGAGCGCGCTCGCGCACGAATCGCGGCTCGCGATTTTCCGTGCGCTCGTGGTGGCCGGCCCGAACGGCCTCGCCGCCGGTGAGATCGCGCAACGGCTCGGTCTGTCGCCGTCGGGCCTGTCGTTTCATCTGAAGGATCTGTCGCATGCCGGCCTCGTGCAGTCGCGGCAGGAAGGGCGCTTCGTGTTCTATACGGCGCACTTCGACGCCATGAACGGCCTGATCGGTTTCCTGACGGAGAACTGCTGCGCGGGCGCCAGCTGCGCGGCGAGCGACGCGCGCGGCTGCTGCCCGCCCGCGGCGAATCCGTCGTGATCTTCCGTGGAGCCGCGTGTGACCGACCGACCTTATTCGATTCTGATTCTCTGCACCGGCAACACGTCGCGTAGCGTGATGGCCGAAGCGCTGTTCAACGTCTTGGGAAACGGCCGGTTTCGCGCGTATAGCGCGGGCAGCCGCCCGGCGGGTGTCGTCAATCCGTTCGCGATCGAGCAGTGCGCGGCGCTCGGCTACGATACGTCGCAGCTGCGCAGCAAGAGCTGGGACGAGTTCGCGCGGCTCGGTGCGCCGGAGATGGATTTCGTGCTGACGGTGTGCGATGCGGCGGCCGGCGAAGCGTGCCCGGTGTGGCCGGGTCGGCCGATCGCGGCGCACTGGGGGTTCGAAGATCCGGCCGCGTGCGCGGGCAGCGACGACGAGAAACGCAGCGTATTCGACAAGGTGCGCCGCCAGATCGCGCACCGCGTGAGCCGATTCCTTGCGCTGCCGCTGGACGCGCTCGATCGCGACGCGATTCGGCGCGCGATGCGCGCGATCGGCGAAGAGCCGGCGGAGGCGTGCGATGAGCGGCACTGATATGACGCTCGGCGCCGCGCGTCCGGCCATCGGGTTTTTCGAGCGCTACCTGAGCGCGTGGGTCGCGCTCTGCATCGTCGCGGGTATCGTGCTCGGCCAGCTGTTGCCGGATGTGTTTCGCGCGCTCGGCCGGATGCAGGTCGCGCAGGTGAACCTGCCGGTCGGCGTGCTCGTCTGGGTGATGATCGTGCCGATGCTGGTCAAGATCGACCTGGCGGCGATGTCGCGCGTGCGCAGCCAATGGCGCGGCATCGGCGTCACGCTCTTCGTCAACTGGCTGATCAAGCCGTTCTCGATGGCGCTGCTCGGCTGGGTGTTCGTGCGTCATGTATTCGCACCGTGGCTGCCCGCCGCGCAGCTCGACAGCTACGTCGCGGGTCTGATTCTCCTCGCGGCCGCGCCGTGTACCGCGATGGTGTTCGTCTGGTCGCAGCTGTGCGACGGCGATCCGTATTTCACGCTGTCGCAGGTCGCGCTCAACGACGCGATCATGGTCGTCGCGTTCGCGCCGCTCGTCGCGCTGCTGCTCGGGCTATCGGCGATCACGGTGCCGTGGGACACGCTGATCATGTCGGTCGCGCTGTACATCGTGATTCCGGCGCTCGTCGCGCAATGGCTGCGCCGGCGCTGGCTCGCGCGCGGCGAGGCCTATTTCCGTCACGCCGTCGCACGTCTTGGCCCGTATTCGATCGGCGCGCTGCTCGCCACGCTCGTGCTGCTGTTCGCGTTCCAGGGCGACGCGATCGTCGACGCGCCGCGCGTGATCGCGCTGCTCGCGGTGCCGATCCTGATCCAGGTCCTGTTCAATTCCGGTCTCGCGTATCTGCTGAATCGGCGGCTCGGCGTCGCGCACTGCGTCGCCGGTCCGTCGAGCCTGATCGGCGCGAGCAATTTCTTCGAACTCGCCGTCGCGACCGCCATCAGCCTGTTCGGTTTTCACTCGGGCGCGGCGCTCGCGACGGTTGTCGGTGTGCTGATCGAGGTGCCGGTGATGTTGTTCGTCGTCAGTGTCGTGAATCGATCGCGACGCTGGTACGACGCGGCGCCGCGGACGCACGACCTCGCACGATGATCGCGACGCGGCGGTCGCGCGTCACGCCGCCGCGTCGTCGATCGCCACCAGCAGATCGTCGATCCGCACCATCAGCTCGCGCACCTGACGCAGCGTCGAATACTGGTGCAGCACGGAGCGCCATTGCGGCACGCCGATCAGCGCTTCCCAGATCACGCCGAGCATGCGCGGATCGGCGTCGCCGGTCCGCAGCAGCGTACTCGCATAGTCGAGGCTCGCCTGCGCGCACAGCAGCTGCATGCGGCTGGCCGCGCCGAGCAGGCGCGGCGTCACCTCCGCGCGCTCGTCGCAGCAGTACATCACTTCGCGCGGCAGCGTCGCTTCGTCGGTCGTCAGCGCACCGAGCGACGCGCCCGTCACGCGTACCGCGCCCTGCCGCGTATCGAACGAATACACGGTGCCCGCGTCGGCCTGGGCGAGCAGCCGCAACCCGCGCTGCAGTCTCGGCAGATCGGTGGTCGCCGCATCCGCGGACGCCTTCGCTTCGACGAGAAAGCACACGTTCCAGACCGGCGCCTGCGCGTCGTCGCTCGCACGTTCGAGCAATACGGCATCCCATTCCGTCTTGGCGCGATCGTGCGGACCGGGTATCGCCGACGGCACGCGCATCGAGGTCACGACGCGATAGCGCGGCGTGCCGTCGTGCGCATCGAGCCGCTGCGCAAGTGCGTCGAGCGCCTGCGCGGCCGCCGCTTCGACGGCCGCACCGCGTTGCCGCGACGTGACGCCTTGTGCCACCGCCAGCGCGCTGCCCGACTGCGGGCCGTGCCGCGCGAGTAGCGCGCGGTAGCGGCGCACGGACGGGTCGGATGCGAGCGCATCGATGCGTTGCAAGCGCGCGAGCGCCGGGCTGTCCGTCAGTTTCGCGAGTTCGCGGCTAAACACGGGATCGCTTGCGGTGTCCGGGTGCGCACGCCACCGTCGCACCGTCGCATCGAACGCGCTCCACGATGCGGAAAACGCCGCGGTATGGAGCTCCGCGAGCGCGTCGCGTTGCCATGCATGGGCACAACGTTCACGCTTCGCCGGATGCGCGAGCGTGTTGACGGTCGAGCGCAGCGCGCGCCGGTCCTGGTCGGCATGCGCGGACAACGCCGCGTAGTCGCGCACGCTGGGCGCGTCGTGACGCAGCACCGCCGCCTGAAACGCCGGGTCGCCCATGTGCGGATCGACCGCATCGCGGATCATGCGCGCGAGCGCGGCGACGAAGCGGTCCTGCAGCGCGGCTTCGGGCGCCGTGTGCGCGGCGAGCGCGAGGCGCGCCTCCTCGATCACGGTCGCGATCACGGTGGCCGCGTTCGTCGACGCGTCCAGCGACGACGAGCGCGCGAGCGGCGGCAGCCGATAGCGGCGCACGACGGTGCGCAGGATGCGATCGAGCAGCGCGGGTAGCGGAATCGGCGGCATGGCGAGGACGCGGAGCGGAAGGGGCACGCCGTCCATGATGCCGGATTGCGTTGCCGGCGTGCGTGGACGGCGGTGCGTTATGCGGTGAGCGTGACCGCGAGGCTGCCGAGTTCGCCGAAGCGGACCGTCAGCGCGTCGCCGAGCGGCACCTCGATCGCGCCCGCATACGAACCGGTCGTCACGATCTGCCCGGCGCGCAGCGGCTCGCCGCGCGACGCGGCGAAGTTGGCGAGCCAGACGAGCGGCTTCAGCGGATCGCCGTCCGGATGGCGGCCGTCGATCGTGCGGTGCAGCTCGCCTTCGAACGCAATCTCGAACGCTTCGAGCGATGCACGCAGCCCGTCGCGCACGACGGGCCCGACGCACAAGCCTTGATTGAACTGCGCATCGGCGAGCAATTCGAGCTTCGTCGCGCGTGCCGGTTCCGCATAGCGGCAGCCGAGCACTTCGAGCACGAGCCGCACTTCGCGGATCGCGTCGCGCACGTCGGCGTCGCCGTACGGCTGCGCGCGCGCCGGCAGGTCGCGATCGAGCACGAAGGCGATCTCCGGCTCGATCCGCACGCTCGGCGTGCTGGTGACGACGCGGTACGGCGCGCCGGCTTCGCGGATCGTCGACGCGAAAATCGGCGCGACGACGACGCGCTCGGGCGGCGGCAGCGCGCACTTCCATCCGCCGATCGCCTCGCCGAGCAGGTCCGCGACGCGGTGCTGGATCGCGAGCGCGGTGTCGACGTCTTCGGGACGGAAAGCATCGGGCAGCAGCGGGCCGGGCGCGCCGGCATGGCGGGCGGCGACGAGATGCTGGGCGGCGCCGTCCACGCGTTCGATAGTCGTTGTCATGTCGGTTGAGCGTAGTGAAAGGAAGCCGGCAAACGAGCCGGACGAAACGAATCATGCCGATGATAACGTTTTCGATGCGCGGGCTGCAGGGCGCGGCCGCGACCCGCGCGTCGCTTTGACGCACGCAGCGGCGCGAGCTCGATTGACCGCGCGCAACGTCGGGCGCCGCCGATCCGCGGATGATGGTCGCATGGCCGCACGAACCTCCGTGCGGCGGCAACCGGAGAGATCCGCATGTACAACACGATCATGGTCGCGTTCGACGGCAGTGCGTCGTCGAAACACGCGCTCGACGAAGCGCTGAAGATTGCGAAAACGAATGGTGCGCAAGTGGCGGTCGTTTATGTCGTCGACAGATCCGCGCTGTTCGCGTACGCGGGCCGCTTCGATCCGCAGGCGCTCGTCGACGAACTGCGCCGCGACGGGATCGACGCACTGCGCGAGGCCGAGCACGCGATCAGGCAAGCATCGGTGAACGGCGACACCGAACTCGTCGAAACCGACGGCCTCGGCGAGGATGTCGCCGCGCGGCTGCAACGCTATGCGAACGAGCACGACGTCGATCTCGCGGTGGTCGGCACGCACGGGCGGCGCGGGATTCAGCGGATGCTGCTCGGCAGCGTCGCCGAGCGCTTCGTGCGCCGCGCATGCTGCCCGGTGCTGCTGATTCGCGGCGAGCGTGCACCTGCGTCGTCCGATGCGCGCAGCGGCGCGGAAGCATGATGACCGGCCGCCCGTCGAAGATCGTCATCGCGACGCTCGCGGTGTTCGTGACGCTGCTCGGGATGATGGCCGTTGTCGTCGGGCTGCTGTTCGACGAGCCGACCGCGCTGCACGGCGGCGCGATCGCGCTGATCGTCGGCGTGTGCGGATTCGTCGTGATGCTGAACGTCGCCGACAAGCGCGACCCATGATGCGACGGCAGCACTGTCGCCGACATGCTGCCAACGGCGTACGAATCGATCAGGACATCGACATGGTTCGGCTTCCGGCGAATCGCTCGAGTCAACAATGTCGCGATTCGTATCGAGAAGCGATACGCCCGACGTCGCCGCCATGACGATGAACCGTTACGCGCAGCATGCGGCCGAAACGGCGTCCTTTACTTCGCCGTTGCGGCCTCCTTAAATGATCAAGGTCTGCCGAAAGACCGTAAAAGAACGAGATCCCCATGAGCCATTTCCTGGATAGATTGCGTTACTTCACGACGGCGCGGCCGCGCTTCTCCGACGGCCACGGTGCCGTCACCGACGAGGATCGGCAGTGGGAGGACGGCTATCGGCTGCGCTGGCAGCACGACAAGGTCGTCCGCTCGACACACGGCGTCAACTGCACCGGCTCGTGCTCGTGGAAGGTCTATGTGAAAGGCGGGATCGTCACGTGGGAAACGCAGCAGACCGACTATCCGCGCACGCGCCCCGACATGCCGAATCACGAGCCGCGCGGCTGCTCGCGCGGCGCGTCGTACTCGTGGTACCTGTACAGCGCGAACCGTCTCAAGCATCCGCTCGTGCGCAGCGCGCTCGTGAAGCTGTGGCGCGAGCGGCGCTGCACGATGGCGCCGGTCGATGCTTGGCGCTCGATCGTCGACGACGACGAAGCGCGCCGCGCGTATCAGAGCCGGCGCGGGCTCGGCGGTTTCGTGCGCGCGAGCTGGGACGAGGTCAACGAGATCGTCGCGGCGGCCAATGTCCACACTGTGGGACGTCACGGCCCCGATCGCGTCGTCGGCTTCTCGCCGATCCCGGCGATGTCGATGGTGTCGTATGCGGCCGGCTCGCGCTATCTGTCGCTGATCGGCGGCGTGTGCCTGAGCTTCTACGACTGGTACTGCGACCTTCCGCCCGCATCGCCGCAAACCTGGGGCGAGCAGACCGACGTGCCCGAATCGGCGGACTGGTACAACTCGACGTTCATCATGATGTGGGGTTCCAACGTCCCGCAGACGCGCACGCCCGACGCGCATTTCCTTGTCGAGGCGCGCTATCGCGGCACCAAGGTCGTGTCGGTGTTCCCCGACTATTCGGAGGGCGCGAAATTCGGCGACCTGTGGCTGCATCCGAAGCAGGGCACCGACGCGGCACTCGCGCTTGCGATGGGCCATGTGATCCTGAAGGAGTTTCATCTCGCGGGCCAGGCGCGCAGCGACTACTTCGTCGACTACTGCAAGCGCTACACCGACATGCCGTGCCTCGTGCGGCTCGTGCCGCACGGCGACGGCTACGTGCCCGAGCGGCTCGTGCGTGCGTCGGACTTCGACGATGCGCTCGACGAGGCCGCGCATCCGGAGTGGAAGACCGTGACGATCGACGATGCGACGGGCGAGTTCGTCGTGCCGGTCGGCTCGGTCGGCTTCCGCTGGGCGCAGCGGGGCGCCGCGGACGCCGGCAAGTGGAACCTGCGCAGCGAGACGTCGGGCGGCGCGGCGCTGTCGCCGCGGCTGTCGTGCACGACCGAGCACGACGACGTGGTGGACGTACTGTTTCCGTACTTCGGCAATCAGCCGCATGCGCACTTCAACTCGACGCAGCATCGCGCGGAACTGTCGCGCCGGATCGGCGTGCGCCGCATCGCGACGCGCAACGGCGAGATGCTCGTCGCGACCGTGTACGACCTGTTCGTCGCGAACTACGGGCTCGATCAGGGGCTCGGCGGCCGCGACGTGGCCGCGAGCTACGACGACGATCTGCCGTACACGCCCGCGTGGCAGGAAGCGATCACGGGCGTGAAGCGCGCCGACGTGATCGCGGTCGCGCGGCAGTTCGCGGAAAACGCGCACAAGACGCAGGGCAAGTCGATGGTGATCATCGGCGCGGGAATCAACCACTGGTTCCATATGGACATGTCGTACCGCGCGATCATCAACATGCTGATCATGTGCGGCTGCATCGGCAAGCCGGGCGGCGGCTGGTCGCATTACGTGGGCCAGGAGAAGCTGCGCCCGCAGACCGGCTGGACCGCGCTCGCGTTCGCGCTCGACTGGCACCGGCCGCCGCGCCACATGAACTCGACCTCGTTCTTCTACGCACACACGGACCAGTGGCGCTACGACCCGATGGACCCTGCCGCGCTGCTGTCGCCGCTCGCGGATCCGTCGCAGTTCCAGGGCGCGCCGATCGACTACAACGTGCGCGCGGAGCGGATGGGCTGGCTGCCGTCGGCGCCGCAGCTCGCGCGCAATCCGCTGCAGGTCGGCGCGCAGCTTGCGGATCCGGCGCAGGCGGGTGCGGAAGTCGCGCAGCAGCTGAAGTCGGGCACGCTGCGCATGGCCTGCGAAGACCCCGACGCGCCGGAAAACCATCCGCGCAACCTGTTCGTCTGGCGCTCGAACCTGCTCGGCTCGTCGGGCAAGGGGCACGAGTATTTCCTCAAGCATCTGCTCGGCACGACGCACGGCGTGCAGGGCGAAGATCTCGGCGCGACGGGCGGCCGGCGTCCCGACGAAGTGACGTGGCGCGACGACGCGCCGCGCGGCAAGCTCGATCTGCTCGTGACGCTCGACTTCCGGATGTCGACGACCTGCATGTATTCGGACGTCGTGCTGCCGACCGCGACGTGGTACGAGAAGGACGACATGAACACGTCCGACATGCATCCGTTCATCCATCCGCTGTCGGCGGCCGTCGATCCCGCGTGGGAAGCGAAGAGCGACTGGGAGATCTTCAAGGGCATCGCGAAGCGCTTCTCCGAACTCTGCGACGGCCATCTCGGCGTCGAGCGCGACGTCGTGCTGGCACCGATCGCGCACGACACGCCGGCCGAGCTCGCGCAGCCGTTCGACGTGCGCGACTGGAAGCGCGGCGAATGCGAGCCGGTGCCGGGCCGCACGATGCCGTCGGTGGCCGTCGTCGAGCGCGACTATCCGAACACGTACGCGCGCTTCACGTCGCTCGGCCCGCTGATGGACACGCTCGGCAACGCGGGCAAGGGAATCGGCTGGGACACGAAGGACGAAGTCGAACTGCTCGGCGAGCTGAACTATCGCGTCGAGGCGGGCGCGGCGCAGGGCCGCCCGCGCATCGACACCGCGCTCGACGCGGCCGAGGTGATTCTCGCGCTCGCGCCCGAGACGAACGGCGAAGTCGCGGTGAAGGCCTGGCGTGCGCTGTCGCGCACGACGGGCATCGATCATACGCATCTGGCCTCCGCGCGTGCGGACGAGAAGATCCGCTTCCGCGACATCCAGGCGCAGCCGCGCAAGATCATCTCGTCGCCGACGTGGAGCGGGATCGAGTCGGAACACGTGTCGTACAACGCGGGCTACGTCAACGTGCACGAGCTCGTGCCGTGGCGCACGCTGACGGGCCGCCAGCAGCTCTATCAGGATCATCCGTGGATGCGCGCGTTCGGCGAGTCGCTCTGCGTGTACAAGCCGCCGATCGACACGGGCAGCTACGCGCACATGCTGGGCAAGCGCTCGAACGGCAACCCGGAACGCGTGCTGAACTTTCTGACGCCGCACCAGAAGTGGGGCATCCACAGCACCTACACGGACAACCTGCTGATGCTGACGCTGTCGCGCGGCGGGCCGATCGTCTGGATGTCGGAGGACGACGCGAAGGCGATCGGCGTGGCCGACAACGACTGGATCGAGTGCTACAACGCGAACGGCGCGCTGTGCGCGCGCGCGGTGGTGAGCCAGCGGATTCCGGCCGGGATGGTGATGATGTATCACGCGCAGGAAAAGATCGTGAACACGCCGGGCTCCGAAATCACCGGCACGCGCGGCGGCATCCATAACTCGGTCACGCGCATCGCGCTGAAGCCGACGCACATGATCGGCGGCTATGCCCAGTTGTCGTACGGCTTCAACTACTACGGAACGGTCGGCTCGAACCGCGACGAGTTCCTGATCGTGCGCAAGATGAACCGGATCGACTGGCTCGACGGAGAAGAACACGCGGGCCACCCGACAACGCAGGCCGTACGCGAAGGAGAAGCATCATGAAGGTACGCGCACAGATCGCGATGGTGCTGAATCTCGACAAATGCATCGGCTGCCACACGTGCTCGGTGACCTGCAAGAACGTCTGGACGAGCCGCGAAGGCATGGAATACGCGTGGTTCAACAATGTCGAGACGAAGCCGGGCATCGGCTATCCGAAGGACTGGGAGAACCAGGACCGCTGGCGCGGCGGCTGGCAGCGCCGCGCGGACGGCAAGATCGAGCCGCGTCTGGGCAGCAAGTGGCGGCTGCTCGCGCAGATTTTCGCGAACCCGCATCTGCCCGAGATCGACGACTACTACGAACCGTTCACGTTCGACTATGCGCATCTGCAGGAAGCCGGCGACACGAAGGCGATGCCCGTTGCACGGCCGCGTTCGCTTGTGAGCGGCCAGCGGCTCGAGAAGATCGAGTGGGGACCGAACTGGGAAGAAATCCTCGGCGGCGAGTTCGAGAAGCGCGCGCAGGATTACAACTTCGAGGACGTGCAAAAGGAGATCTACGGGCAGTTCGAGAACACGTTCATGATGTACCTGCCGCGCTTGTGCGAGCACTGCCTGAATCCGGCGTGCGTCGCGTCGTGCCCGTCGGGCTCGATCTACAAGCGCGAGGAGGACGGCATCGTGCTGATCGACCAGGACAAGTGCCGCGGCTGGCGCATGTGCGTGTCGGGATGCCCGTACAAGAAGATCTACTACAACTGGCAAAGCGGCAAGGCCGAGAAGTGCATCTTCTGCTATCCGCGTATCGAGGCCGGGCAGCCGACCGTCTGCTCGGAAACCTGTGTCGGCCGCATCCGCTATCTCGGCGTGCTGCTGTACGACGCCGATCGCATCGGTGAGGCCGCGAGCGTCGAAAGCGACAAGGACCTGTACGAAGCGCAGTTGTCGCTGTTCCTCGATCCCGACGATCCGGCCGTGATCGCGCGGGCCGAGCGCGACGGCGTGCCGGCCGCCTGGCTCGAGGCCGCACGCCGCTCGCCGACCTACAAGATGGCGATCGACTGGAAGATCGCGTTCCCGCTGCATCCCGAATACCGGACGCTGCCGATGGTCTGGTACGTGCCGCCGCTGTCGCCGATCAACGCGGCCGCGAACAGCGGCACGCTCGGGATGAACGGCTATCTGCCCGACGTCGAATCGCTGCGCATTCCGTTGCGTTATCTCGCGAACCTGCTGACCGCCGGCGACGAAGCGCCGGTGAAGCTCGCGCTCGAACGGCTGCTCGCGATGCGCGCGTTCATGCGCGCGCGGCACGTGGACGGCATCGAGGCGCGCGGCGTGCTCGACCAGGTCGGGCTGTCGGTCGCGCAGGTCGACGAGATGTACCGCTATCTCGCCATCGCGAACTACGAGGATCGCTTCGTGATCCCGACCACGCATCGCGAATATGCGGAGAACGCGTACGACCTGCGCGCGTCGTGCGGCTTCTCGTTCGGCAACGGTTGTTCGGACGGACGTTCGTCGGCGAGCCTGTTCAGCGCGAAGAAGGAGAAGGGCACGAAGACGATTCCGATTCGCGAGGTGTCGCGATGAGCCGCGCACCCGATCCGACCTACGCGGCATTTGCGGCGCTGCTCGACTATCCGGACGACGCACTCGTCGATGCGCTCGATTCCATCGAGGCACATCTGCGCGACGGCCCGCGCACGCGCTGGCCCAAAGCGGTGCGCATGGGCCTCGAGCGGTTCTTCGCGTATCTGCGCGAACGCGATCTGCTGACGCTGCAGGAGAACTACGTCGCGCTGTTCGACCGCGGCCGCGCGACCTCGCTGCATCTGTTCGAGCACGTGCACGGCGAATCGCGCGATCGCGGCCAGGCGATGGTCGATCTGCTGCAGATGTACGAGCGGCACGGGCTGTATCTGAAGCCCGGCGAACTGCCGGACTATCTGCCGGTGTTCCTCGAATATCTGTCGCGGCTGCCGGCGCCCGACGCGCGCGATCTGCTCGGCGAGACCGGTGACATCCTGCGCGCGCTCGCGGCGCAGCTCGCGCAGCGCCGCAGTCATTACAGCTTCGTCGTCGGCGCGCTGCTGCCGATGGCCGGGCTCGCACCGGCCGATGCGCCGACGTCGGCGGACGACGACGCGGCCGCCGAGCATCCCGACTATCGCGCGCTCGACGCCGCGTATGCGGACGAAGCCGTGCGTTTCGTCGGCGCGGCGACGCCGACGGAGCAAACCGTGCAATTCCACGACCGGCGGCCCGCGCGTCGCGCGTGAGTGCCGCGTCTTACTGGGGAAAGCGATGAACGATTACCTGCATACGTTCCTGTTCGGGATCTACCCGTATCTCTGTCTCGCGGTGCTGCTGCTCGGCAGCCTGATCCGCTTCGACCGCGAGCAGTACACGTGGAAAAGCGACTCGTCGCAGCTGCTGCGGCACGGCGCGCTGCGGCTCGGCAGCAACCTGTTTCACTGGGGCGTGCTCGTCGTCGTGATCGGGCACTTCGCAGGGTTTCTCGCGCCGCACTGGCTTGTGTCGCCGTTTCTGTCGGCGTCGGGCCACCAGCTCGTCGCGATGGTGGCGGGAGGCGCGGCCGGCCTCGTGTCGATCGTCGGGCTGACGATCCTGATCTGGCGGCGGCTCGGCGACGTGCGGATCCGTCGCAGCAGCCGGCAGTCCGACGTCGCGATCGTGCTGATGCTGTGGCTGCAGCTCGCGCTTGGGCTCGGCACCGTCGTGCTGTCGACGCGCCACATGGACGGCGCGATGTTCGAGCAACTGACCGACTACGTGAAAGGCGTCGTGACGTTTCGGCCGGACGTCGCGAGCCTCCTCGTCGGCGTGCCGCTCACGTACCGGCTGCATATCCTGCTCGGCTTCACGATCTTCCTCGTCTCGCCGTTCACGCGGATGGTCCATATCTGGAGCGGCATCGCGTCGGTCGCTTATCTGGTCCGCCCGTATCAGCTCGTGCGCAAGCGCTGAGGAGATCGCATGAACGACGTTCTCTCCGAAGCCGCGACGCCGTCGCTCGTCGTCAACGGCATCGCGATCGGCGACGACGCGATCGCGGCCGAAGCCGAGCATCACGGCGATGCGCGCGACGCGCTCGATGCGGCGCGGCATGCGCTCGCCGTGCGCGAATTGCTGCGCCAGCGTGCGGTGTCGCTCGCATTGCTCGACGAAGGCGCGCCGCTCGACGACGCGGCGCTCGACGCGCTGCTCGCGCGCGAGCTGACGCACGTGCCGGAACCCGACCGCGCCGATTGCGAGCGCTATTACGCGCAGCATCCGGCGCGCTTCCGGCGCAACGACATCGTCTACGCGAGTCACGTGCTGTTCGCGGTGACCGACCGCGTGCCGCTCGCGCCGCTGCGGCAGCGCGCCGAGCGTGCGCTCGCCGACGTGGTGGCCGCGCCCGATACGTTCGATGCGGTGGCGCGTGCGTCGTCGAACTGTCCGTCGGCGCAGCTCGGCGGCAGCCTCGGTCAATTGCTGCGCGGCGATACCGTGCCCGAATTCGAAGCCGCGCTGTTCGATACCGACGGCCTCGGCGTGCTGCCGAAACTCGTCAACACGCGCTTCGGCTTTCATATCGTGCGGATCGACCGCCGCGTACCGGGCGACACGGTGCCGTTCGACGCAGTCGCCGCGCAGATTGCCGCGCATTTGACCGCGCGCGTGCGCCAGCGCGCAATGCGGCAATACGTGGCGATTCTCGCGGGCGGCGCGCGCATCGAAGGCGTGCGCTTCGACGGCGCAAACGGGCCGCTCGTCCAATGACACGGGATTTTTCTGATATGGCAATTCGACAACAACAGCGTCCGGTGCCGCCCGCGGGCGCGCCGGCGATTCCGCTGCGCGCATGGTCGGTGCTGGCCGGCAGCACGCTCGCGTTCATCGTGTGTTTCGTCGTGTGGATGATGTTCGGCGTGCTCGGCGTGCAGCTGCGCACGGAGCTCGGGCTGAACAGCACGGAATTCGGCCTGCTGACCTCGACGCCGGTGCTGACCGGCGCGCTGATGCGGCTGCCGCTCGGCACGTGGACCGACCGCTTCGGCGGCCGGATCGTGATGACGGCGCTGCTCGTCGTGTGCGCCGTGCCGGTCTATCTCGTGAGCTACGCGAATGCGCTGTGGCAGTTTCTCGTGATCGGCTTGTTTCTCGGCTGCGTCGGCGCATCGTTCGCGGTCGGCACGCCGTATGTCGCGCGTTTCTTTCCGCCCGAGCGGCGCGGGCTCGCGATGGGCGTGTTCGGCGCGGGCACCTGCGGCGCGGCCGTGAACCTGTTCGTCACGCCGCTGCTGCTGTCCGCATACGGCTGGCGCACGGTGCCGCGCGTCTACGCGGTCGCGCTGCTCGTCACGGCCGTGATCTTCTGGCTGATGTCCGCGCGCGATCCGGGCGCGGGCAAGGCGGCCGGATCGTGGGTCGATTCGTTCAAGGTGCTGCGCGATCCGCGCGTGTGGCGGCTCTGCCAGTACTACTCGATCACGTTCGGCGGCTTTACCGCGCTGTCGCTGTGGATTCCGCAGTACTTGAAGGCCGAATACGGGATGTCGCTCGTGATGGCGTCCGCGTTCGCGGCCGGCTTCTCGCTGCCGGGCTCGGTGCTGCGCGCGCTCGGCGGCGCGCTCGCCGACCGCTTCGGCGCGCATGCCGTCACCTGGTGGGGGCTGTGGGTCGCGTGGATCTGCCTCTTCCTGCTGTCGTATCCGGCTACCGACTTCGTGATTCATACGATCGACGGCACGGCGGCGATCAACGTGTCGATGCCGGTCGCCGGCTTCGTCGCGCTGACGTTCGTGCTCGGCGCGGTGTTCGCGCTCGGGATGGCGTCGACCTTCAAGTACGTCGCCGACGACTTCCCGGACAACATGGGCGTCGTGACCGGCATCGTCGGGCTGGCGGGCGGGCTCGGCGGGTTTCTGCTGCCGATCCTGTTCGGGCTGCTGCTCGATCTGCTGCGCGTGCGCACGACCTGCTTCATGCTGCTGTACGGCGTCGTGTGGGTGTCGCTGATCCTGATCTATCTGTCCGAAGTGCGGCGCACGCCGGTCACGGGCTGAGGCGGTCGCCGCCTACGACGACGCGCTGCCGGCAGCGCACGGCAGCGCGCGCCGGATCGCGGGCGGCGCCGTGCGGCAAGCGTTTTCTGCCGCGCGCAGTTCTGTCAAACTGGCGCCCATGAAACCGCGCGTTACGCTCCTGTCTTCCTCCGATCCTGTCCCTGCGCCCGCAGGGTTTCCCGATGCCGACGAACTCGCCGCGCTGCGCGCGTGGTATGCGGGGATGCCCGTGCGCGATGCGGTCGAGCGCTATCTGCCCGACCGCCTCGGCAACGGCCGCTCGGCGCGCGGCGTGATCGGCGGCATTCGCCGACGGCTCGTGCGCATCGCGCGCGAGGTCGGCCGCCCCGATCTCGCGACGTGTCTTGCGCATCCCGACGGTGAGCGTTTACGGGAAGCGAAGGCCGCAACCGACGCGATCGGCGTGCTGCGGCATGCGCGCGCGCCGGTGCCGCAGATCGGCGACGCGATCGATGCGTGGCTGCCCGCGCGCGCGGTCGCCGCGCTGCGCGCGCACGGGATCGCGACGCTTGCCGATCTGACCGTGCGGATTCCGCGCCGGCGTCAGTGGTGGAAGGCGATCGCGGGCCTCGGCCTTGCCGGTGCGCGGCGCATCGAGGCGTTCTTCGCCGCGCATCCGGCGCTGACCGAGCGTGCGCGCGCGCTGATTGCCGCGACGCCGCGCGGCACGATCGTCCCGTGGGAGCAACTGAAGCTGCCGCACGAAGTCGACGGATCGGCCGGCACGTTCCGCGCACCGCGCGCGACCTGCACCCTCGACGCCGACAACGATTACGCGGCCGTGCATGCGTGGCTGTCGCTGCACGAGTCGGCCGCGACGCGGCGCGCATACCGGAAGGAAGCGGAGCGGCTGATCCTGTGGGCAATCGTCGAGCGCGGCCGTGCGCTGTCGTCGCTGACGACCGAAGACGCGCTCGCGTATCGCACGTTCCTGCGGCGGCCGACGCCGCACGAGCGCTGGATCGGGCCCGTGCGGCCACGCGGCGCGCCGGACTGGCGGCCGTTTTCCGGCGCGCTGTCGGCGCGCTCGGCCGCGTATGCGCTCTCGGTGCTCGGCGCGATGTTCCGCTGGCTGATCGAGCAGCGCTACGTGCTCGCGAATCCGTTCGCCGGCGTGAAGGTGCGCGACACGCGCGGCGCGAGCGCGCTCGATACGTCGCACGCGTTTACCGAAGGCGAATGGCTGCTGGTGCGGACGATCGCCGACGGACTCGAGTTCCGCAAGACCGACGTGCCGGCCGCCGCATGGACGCCGGCGGCCGCGCAGCGGCTGCGCTTCATCCTTGATTTCGGCTATGCGACCGGGCTGCGCGCGAGCGAACTGGTCGGCGCGACGCTCGGCGACATCGACACCGATGCGCACGGCGACGCGTGGCTGAAAGTCGTCGGCAAAGGCAGCAAGGCGGCGCGCGTCGCGCTGCCGCCGCTCGCGCGGACGGCGCTCGATCGCTATCTGGTCGCACGCCGATTACCGGTCACGCCGGTTCGCTGGCGGCCCGACACGCCGCTGATTCCGCGGCTCACCGAGGACGGCGCGGCGCCGATCACGAGCGTGCGGCTGTGGAAGGTGATGCAGCGCTTCTTCGTGCAGACGGCCGATCTCATCGAAGCGGACAATCCGGCGCTCGCACAGAAGCTGCGGCAGGCGAGCCCGCACTGGATGCGCCACACGCATGCGACGCATGCGCTCGCGCGCGGCGCGGAACTGACGACCGTGCGCGACAACCTGCGCCACGCGTCGATCTCGACGACGTCGATCTATCTGCACGGCGACGACGTAAAGCGTGCGCGGCAGATGGCCAGTGCGTTCGCGGCGGACAAGTGAGCATCGGGCGCGCCCGTTTTTCGGGCGGCGGCGTGCAGCGCGGGGGACGCTCGATGGGGGCGGGCGACGCGGCGGCTCGTCGGCGCTCGGCCGATGCCGCGGTGAAACGCCGTCTCGACGATCCGGACCCGGTACCTTGCCCATTTTATGGGCGCGCCGTGCAAACCCAGGCGGGACAAGGGAGAGCGCCGGTTTTCCACATGGTTGTCCAGTGAAACTGTGGATAGCACGACGGCGTGCGGCGCCCGCCCGATCGCCGATCCTTGCGTGCGATGAAACTCGGGCGGGCGCATCGCTGTCGATCCGGGCGTATGCTGTCCGTTTGATGCGCAGCCCTGTCGCGCAACCTGCTGGAGCACATGAATGGAGCTATCCGAACGCCTGCGCCCGGTGCGGTTCGCCGGGCTTGCCGCGCGCGCGCTCGTCGCGCTCTGCTGTATCGCCTCGAGCGCCCTGTCGTTCGGCGCCGACGGCGCCGCCGCGCTGCTCGAGCGCTATCGCAGCCTCGGCGATCAACTGAAGAACAACCCGTTCCACCGCCCGCTGTACCTTGAATCCTCGGAAGCGGCATCGACGCTGAAGGGCGACATCTACGCGGTGGTCGACTATCCGTTCCAGGTGGTGAACGGCAAGCTCAACGATCCCGCGCAGGGCCCGGCGAACTGGTGTGCGGTGCTGATCCTGCATCTGAACACGAAGTATTGCCATGCGTCGTCCGGCGGCAACGGCGCGGTGCTCGACGTGAATATCGGACGCAAGACCGAGCAGAAACTGTCGGACACGTACCGGCTGCAGTTTCGCTATCGCGTCGCGGCCGCGACACCCGATTATTTCCAGGTCGACCTGACTGCCGACAGCGGGCCGATGAGCACGAAGGATTACCGGATCGCGCTGGAAGCGGTGCCGCTCGGCGAGTCGCGCACGTTTTTGCATCTGACGTATTCGTACGGCTTCGGCACGGTCGGCCGGCTCGCGATGAAGACGTACCTGTCGACGATCGGCAGCGACAAGGTCGGCTTCACGACCGTCGCCGATGCGTCGGGCGGCAAGCCGCACTATGTCGGCGGCGTGCGCGGGCTGCTCGAGCGCAACACGATGCGCTACTACCTCGCGATCGACGCGTATCTCGCGACGCTCGACAAGCCGCTCGACCAGCGTCTCGTGCGCTGGTTCGACGCGACCGAGCAGTATCCGCGGCAACTGCACGAGGTCGATCGCAGCGACTATCTGCAGATGAAGGCGCAGGAAGTGCAGCGGCAGCAGACGGCGCGGTAGCGGGCAACCGCGCGCCGCGCCGCGCATGCCCTGCACGCGGGTTCGACGCACGACACGCAGCGCGCGGCGCCGCGAACGGCACGCGACCGTCAGCGCGGCCGCAGCCGCTCGACCATCTCCTGAATCACGATGTGCCGGATCGCGCGCAGCAGATGCATCTCGCCGCCGAGCGTCGCGGTCAGCTCGGGGCGCGCATCGCGCATCGCATCGTTCTCGCGCGCGACTTCGGCGAGCAGCGCGTCCGCGCGCGCCGGTATCTGCGCGACGAGCGTGTCGAGATGGCGCTGCGCGGTCGCACGCGTGAGGCCCAGCGCCGCGCCGGCCCGTTCGAGCACGTCGCGCGTGAAATCCGCATAGCGCTGCACGCCCGCGACCGGCCGTGTGAATTCCGTCAGATCGGGCCAGCGGCCGCGCGCACTGTACGCGGCGGTTTCGTAGACGCTGTCGCACAGCAGATCGTAGTGCGGTGCGAGTGTGAGCCCGCTGTCGCCGACGATGAAGCTGAGATTCTTCAGATGCGAATCGCCGTTGCCGACGATCACGCAGAACACGAGCCAGCGAAAGATCCGCAGCCGCACCGGCGCCGGCGCGCGGCACGCGTTCGCGAGTGCGGCCAGCGCGTCGAGCGACCAGCCCGTGTACTTCATCGTCGCGGGCAGGTTCAGCACCTGGCAGCCGTCGATCGCGTGGCGCCGTTCGACGCCCGCGTCGGTGTCGACGCGATCGAAACGACGGATCACGTAGACCGGCGCAGGCACGTAGCGGCGCTCGACGTCGGGCACGTCGAGGCCGACGCGGCGCGCGAGCGTCATCACGAACCATTCGTTGACGACCGAATGCGGATAGTCGTGCGCGTGCGGATGATTGGGCTTCAGGATATGCGTCGAGACCGCCTGCCCGCTCGGCTCGAACAGACGGCCGTCGCGCAGCACGACCGGCAGCTTGTGCTGCGCGCCGGCGAGCGACATCTTCTTCGGCGCGTCGTGCGTGAGCGGCACGGCAGGTAGCGCGCGGATGCGCGCGTCGAGCGCGGCCGCGTCGAGCGGGCGCAGCGTCGTGTCGTCGTCCGCCGCGTCGTCGGGCAGGCGCAGCGTGACCGAGCCGGCCGATTCGCGCCCGTAATGCTCGAGCAGTGCGAACGCATCGCCGATGTCGGGCAGCCCCGCGTCGCGCGCAAGCAGCGCACGCACGGCCTCCTCGGGCAGCAGATTGTCGAAGTACCACTGGACGGGACGCGTCGTCGCGCCGTCGCGCAGCATGTCGGCCTGCAGCGGCAGGTGCGGACTCAGTGCGAAGCGCGCCGGATGCGCGAGCCACGACGGCGCGTATTCGAACGCCCACAGGTTGCGGTTTTCGTGCAGCGTGCCGATCGGCTCGGCGCCGATCGCTGCGATCAGCGCGCGTTCAGTCATGCGAGGCCTCGCCGTCGTTCGTGCGCGTGGCGGCGGGCGGCGCTTCGCCGGCCTCGGCGAGCACGCGGCGCGCGATGTCGAGCGCGCGCGACGCGCCG
>NZ_KV786538.1:0-30463 GCF_001806955.1 Burkholderia sp. HMSC10F09 | reverse complement strand
CGTCGCCGCGCACGAGCGTGAGCCGCGCGCGGCGCCGCGGGTCACGCCTGCGCGTCAGTCGCGTTCGCGATTCGCGCGCGAGCGCAGCGCATCGGCCGCTTCGCCGGCCTGCTCCTGCATGCGGCCGGCCTTCTGCTCGGCCACGCCTTCCGCTTCGGTCTCGCGGTCGCCGGTCACCTTGCCGAGCGCTTCCTTGACCGAACCGCGAATCTGCTTGCGCCTGCCTTCGATGCGATTTCTATCCATCGTCGTCTCCCGTGATGTTCGACCTAGAGCCGACGGGCGCGGCACGCCGGCGCCGCGCCGTCGAACGGACAGGATCGCAAACGCCCGCCGCCTGCGTCAGATGCGGATGCACCAGCGCGTCTGGTGCATCCGCACCCGACCGTGGCGCCGCGCACCGTGCGCACGGCACCGCGGACCGCGCGCCGGCATCGCGCGGCGCGGCGCGGTCGCTCAGTCGTCGTCGCGCTTCGCGCCCTTGTCGCCGCGCGCGCCGTTCATGTCGACGGAACCGACGATCCCGCGTTCGCGCGCCCAGACGATCGCTTCGCCGCGGCTATGCACGTCGAGCTTCGCGTAGATCGTCGCGACGTGATTGCGCACCGTGTTCGGCGCGAGCCCGAGACGGCCCGCGATCTCCTTGTCCGCGAGGCCGTGGCACAACAGATCGAACACGTCGCGCTCGCGCGCGGTCAGATCCGACAATTGCGCGCCGGCGTCCGGCGCATTCGCGCGGCGCACGTTCGCGAGCTTCTCGATCAGCGTGCGGCTGAACCACGACGCGTCCTGCATCGCGGTCTCGATCGCATAGACGAGCTCCATTTCCGTACGCTTGCGATCGCTGATGTCGAGCAGCGCGATCAGCAGGCAGTCCTGTCCGTGGATCGCGACCGAATCGGCAGAGACCACGCAATCGCGCACGTCGCCGTCGCGCGTGCGGATCTGCACGTCCGCGTTGCGCACGATGCCGTCCTTCGCGAGCTGCGCGTCGATGCGCTGCCGCGCGCCGCGCTCGGCCCACAGACCGATCTCGTCCGCGGACTTGCCGAGCAGTTCCTCCTGCGGATGGCCCGTCATCGCAACGAACGCATCGTTCACGTCGAGCAGTTCGAAGCGGTCCGCCGTGACGATCGCAGTCGCGACCGGCGCCATCCGGAACGCGGTCGCGAAGCGCTCCTCGCTCTGCCGCAACGCGCGCTCCGCGAGCTTGCGCGGCTCCAGATCCATGAACGTAAACAGCATGCACGCTTCGCCGTTCATGTCGATCGGCTGGCCGGCCACGACGACCGCGTTCGGTGTGCCGTCCGCGCGCTTGAGCACGGCCTCCATCTGCGGAATCGTCGCGCCTTCGGTCAAGCGCTCGATCGCGAGTTCGCGCCGCTCGGCCTGCTCGAGCACGTCGACTTCGTAGACGGAGCGCCCGAGCACGTCGTCGCGCGTATGGCCCGTCATGTCGAGAAAGCCCTGATTCACCTTCACGTAACGCAGATCCTCGAGCCGGCAGATCACGGCCGGCGCCGGGTTCGCGTTGAACGTGCGCTCGAAGCGCTCCTCCGCGCTCGCCCACTCGGTCGCGTCGTGCAGCACGAGCGCGAGACAGTCGGGCTCGCCCGCCGCATTCGTCAGCACGAGGCTGCGGATCCGGTGTACCCAGGTAACGTTGTCGTCGGCGGCCGATTCGACCTCGACCGTCACGTCGCTGAATTCTTCGCCGGCGATCACGCGGTCCATCGGATAGTGGCCGTCGCGCACCGGATGATTGTTCCGGTAGCGCAGCCGGAAACGCTCGCGATACTCGGTGACGTTGTCGCCGAGTGCCTTCAGCTCGGTCACGCCGTGCATCGCGAGGGCGGCCTCGTTCGCCCAGACGATGCGTTGATCGGGTTCGATCAGAATCACGCCCTCGGTAAGGCCCGCGATGATCTGATGCAGCTGGCGTCTGTCGGTATGCGACTTCAGCGCCTGTTCGTTTACTTGCTCGTTCATCGAATGGTTATCCCGTCGTCAGCCTGGCCATCGGCCGGCGCCTGTTGCCGCACGCGCAGGCCGGCGCATGCGGCGGCGTTCGCGTGCAGCGCCGCCTGCGCGATACACGCGTGTCTGTTCACGCCGATGACGGCCTGCGCGGCGACTGCGCAGCCGCCGGCCGCAGCGGCGATGCGCCGCGCCTCTTTCCGCTCGCTCGTCGCCACGCATGAAATTTGCGAACAGGAGGAACGCGTCTTGCGACTGCATTGCCGCGTCGTTTGTCGCGGCCGTCGCTATACGGGCCGTGCGCGTCGTCTGCGCCGACATCGGTTGGGCAGACGCGCGCTCGCGAGCCCGTCATCGGCATGAACAGGCGTAGCCGCAATAGTAACCGCGCGCGGCGCACGGACCGTGCGGCAGTCCGCCGTTCGGCGCGCCGACGCACCGATCGGCCGCGCACGACGCATCGGGGCCAGGCACTTTTCCCGTGCAAACGCACTAGTCGATCAGGTGAATTTGCGCGATGCCGGGCCGTTCGCGCATCGGTACGCTGGAGTTGCATCGGCGCTCACGCGCTGCCACCCGACATTCAAGGAGAGGAGTACGACGATGAAGCTGCATCAGACACCCGATCCGACGCCGCAGGAACCGCCGGATCATCCGCCCGAGCCGGCGCCGGGCACCGACCCGCCGGTCCCGCTGCCGCCCGACATTCCGCGGCCGGACATACCGCCGCGCGAGCCCGGCTACGACACGCCGATCGCGCAATGACGCGTTGCGCGTCACGCTGCCGTCACGTTTTTTTCACGTCAACCAAGGGAGAACATCAATGAACAAGCCCCAACACCTTTCGACGCTGCTCGCCGCCAGCGCGGCCTTTCTGCTCGGCGCTGCGCCGCTGACCAATGCGTACGCACAGGCTTCGGCCACGGGCGACACGAAGGCCGAGTCGAATCAGCCCGTCACCGATACGTGGATCACGACGAAGGTGAAGAGCGAACTCGCGACGACCGATGGCGTGAAGAGCATGGATATCGACGTCAAGACGGTCGACGGCGTCGTCACGCTGACGGGCGTGCTGCCGACCAAGATCGCGGTGAAGAAGGCGATTGCCGTCACGCGTTCGATCAAGGGCGTCAAGCACGTCGATGCATCCGGCCTGAAGGCGAAGGCCTGACCTCCGCGCGGCGAGCGGCCGCGCCTTTTTTCCGCCACGACACCAAGGAGCGCACGATGAACGAAGACAAGATCAAGGGTCAATGGAAGCAGCTCACCGGCAAGCTGAAGGCAAAGTGGGGCAAGCTGACCGATGACGATCTCGCGGTCGCTGAAGGCAATCGCGACTATCTGGTCGGCAAGATCCAGGAGCGTTACGGGATCGCGCGCGACGAAGCCGAACGCCAGCTGACCGATTTCGACCGCGAGCTGTAATCGCGCGTTGAAACAAACCGGCCGCGGCGCCGTGAGCGCCGCGGTCATTCGTCAGGAGGACGAGATGGGCAAATACCTGATCGCGTGGCTGCTCGGCGTGCCGGCCGGACTGCTGGTGCTGTTCTACCTGTTCACGCACCTGTTCTGACGACGCGGCCGCGTATGCGATAGCGTCGTTCCCGCCGCCGACGCGGCCGCTCGCGCGCCACGCGGCGCGCGTTTCGCGTTTACCGCGACGCGTTCGCCGTCATCTTGAAGATGCCCTGCGCGTTACCCGCATCGAAGCGCAGGTCGGTGACCCACCGGCGCTGCGCCTGATCGAACGTACGCCGGCGCGTGATGAATTCGTAGAAGGAACCCGGCACGTTGCGCTTGACGATGCCGCCGTCGCGCGTGCGGAACTCGCGCTCGACGATGTCGGCGCGGTACGCGGTCTGGAACACGCGGCCCGAGCGCGAACGCTCGACTTCCGGCTTCATCGGCCGGCCCTTCGCCTTTTCTTCGTCCGACAGCGCGAATACGTCGGCGACGCGATCGGTCGCATGGTTGAACGCGTTGCCTTCCGTCGCGATCCACGCCATCTCGGCGGATTCGAGCAGCAGCGTCTCGTAGTCGAGCTCGCTCGGCACCTCGTGCTGGCGCGCGAACGCGCCGACGATCGCGGGCAGCAGGTCGTGCGCGGCGTCGAGCGGCAGCCAGCCCTCGCGCTCGACTTCCCACAGCAGCGCGACGGCGGCCGGCGACAGCGGATCGCGCGACGAACCGATCACGTTTGTCACCGCCTGCTGGAACTCCTTCGAGAAACGCTCCGGATGCAGTTCGCTGACGAAGAACTGCGCGATCTCGTCGGGCGCGTCCTCGTGCGCATACGCGCGCCCCGTCATCCCCAGCTTGTCGAGCGGATAGCGGCCGTTCAGCCGGAAGCCGAGCGGACGCAGAATGCGCGTGAACGCCGCTTCGCCCGGCGGCAACGCGCCGTTGTGCGGCCAGCGCACCGTGCGCAGCGCGCCGTGATCGAAATACACGGAGCCGCCCTTTTCGACCGCTTCCGCCGTGTAGGCGCGGCCGTTCGGCGAACGCTCGAGCAGCCCTTCGAACAGCGCCATGTTCATCGCCTGCGCGATTTCGGCGCGCGTGACGACGCCGGTTTCCCATTCGTCGAAGATGGACGGCATGTTGAGGGTCGCGAACAGCGCGTCGGTTTTCGCCTGTCCCAGCAGCTTCGTCAGCAGGCTGTCGATATTCGGATTGCGCATCAGGATCTCTCGTGTCGGATCGGCCGGCGCGGCGCAGCCGGCAAAACGGGGCGGGCCGGCAGCCGCGCGGGCGCCGGGCCTTGCGTGGGATGCATTATTCAAAGGGTTGCAGCGGCGCGTAAAGCGAGATTAAATTGACACGTAATGAGTTTTTGGAATTATTCGCGGGCCGCCGCCCTGCCGCTCGGGGCGCTTCGGTCGATCAGACGAATCCAGCATCATGCGCAAATTCAAGATCCCGAACATGGGCGCGCTCGTGGCCTTCGAAGCGGCCGCGCGTCATGAAAGCTTCACGCACGCAGCCAAGGAACTGTTCCTGACCGAAAGCGCCGTCTCGCGGCAGATCGCGACGCTCGAATCGAGCCTCGGCGTGCGGCTGTTCGCACGCGTGAAGCAGCGCGTCGTACTCACGCGCGCGGGCAAGCTCTACGGCACGCAGGGGCGGCGCGCGCTCGAGGCGCTCGATCGCGACACGCTGTCGATCATCGCGCACGGCAGCGGCGGCGGGTATCTGGAACTCGCCGTGCTGCCGACCTTCGCGTCGCACTGGCTGATTCCGCGCATCAAGAGCTTCTACGATCGCACGCCGGACGTGCGCGTGAACATGGGCAGCCGCACCGATCTGTTCTCGTTCGAGGACACCCATTTCGAAGCGGCGATCCACTACGGAAAGCCGACCTGGCCGGGCACGTCGTCCGACTATCTGTTCGGCGAGGAAGTCGTGCCGATCTGCTCGCCGGCGCTGCTCGACGGGCCCGTGACGCGTGTCGACGACCTGCTTGCGTATCCGCTGCTGCACTCGACGACGCGCCCCGGCGCGTGGGCGCAGTGGTTCGAGGCGCACGGCGTCGAGGACATCCGCACGATGCAGGGCGTGCGCTACGAACTGCATACGATGCTGATCAGCGCGGCGGCGGCGGGCCTCGGCGTCGCGCTCGTGCCGAAGTTCTTCGTCGAAGGGCAGCTGCAGCAGCTCGGGCTCGTCGTGCCGTGCGACGCCGCGACGGTGGGCGACTCGGCGTACTACCTCGTATATCCGACGGAGTTCAGTCACAGCAAGCCGCTGGAGTTGTTTCGCGCATGGCTGCTCGAACAGGCGAGCGCTTATGCGGCGCCGCGGCACGACGCCGTGACGGTGGAGACCGATGCGGAGGATGACGAGGATGTCGAGTAGCAGCGCGATGCGCGGGCATCCGGACCAGCCGGCGCGCCCCTGGTCCGGCGCGCGCCGGGCCGGGTAATCCCGACCCGGCGCTCCGGGCAGCCGACCTCGCTTCGGCAGCGCGGCGGCACTTTCGTCGTTCACTGCGTCTTTTCTCTCAGGTTCCGTGCGTTTTTTACTTGGCCGCGCGGCGCCATTATCGCCCCAAACCGGGCAATGTCAAACGTTTGCGCGTCGCAAAAATGCCTTATCCCCGGCATGACGACACACTCTTACATTTTTCTTTCGCGAGATGCGAATCCGCGCGGCGCGGCTTGCATTCGATGTGACCTTCCTTTTTAATGGAACTGGTTCCATTCCGTGTTTCGGCCGAGGTTTCGCGTGACGCGCCACGCTGCGCGCGTCATCATGCCGATTCAGGATCGAGGATCGTTCAGCTCAGGATTCCGCATCGCCCGTCCTTCCGGACACCCGTCAAACGAGACCGTCATGCCCGATTCCGCTTCCCTGCAGCAGTTGTTTCCCGCCCTCGACCAGATTCCCGCCGAATTCCGGCTGAGTGCGCCGATCCACCAGCGCGTGTCGCTCGTCGACGGCGAGCTGCGACCGTGGGATGGCGCGACCAAAACCGTGCTGTCGCCGGTATGCGCCCGGCAGCCGGACGGCAGCGTCGAGCAGGTCGAGATCGGCAGTTATCCGGTGATGGGCGAAGCGGAAAGCGACGCGGCGCTCGACGCCGCCGTGCGTGCGTATGACGCCGGCCGCGGCGAGTGGCCGACGATGAAGGTCGAGCAGCGCATCGCGTGCATGCAGGACTTCATCAAGCGGATGGTCGCGCAGCGCGAGCTCGTCGTGAACCTGATCATGTGGGAAATCGGCAAGAGCCTCGCCGACTCGCAGAAGGAATTCGATCGCACCGTCACGTACATGACGCAGACGATCGAGGCGCTGAAGGAGCTCGACAACGCGAACTCGCGCTTCGTGATCGCCGAAGGCACGATCGGCCAGATCCGCCGCACGCCGCTCGGCGTCGTGCTGTGCATGGGGCCGTACAACTATCCGCTGAACGAGACGTTCGCGACGCTGATCCCCGCGCTGCTGATGGGCAATACCGTCGTGTTCAAGCCGCCGCAGTACGGCACGCTGCTGTTCGAGCCGCTGCTCGAAGCGTTCCGCGACGCGTTCCCGAAGGGCGTGATCAACACGATCTACGCACCGGGCGCGGTGGTCGTGCCGCACATGCTCGCGTCGGGCAAGATCAACGTGCTCGCGCTGATCGGTTCCAGCAAGGTCGCCGACCATCTCAAGAAACAGCATCCGAAATCGCATCGGCTGCGCGCGATCCTCGGTCTCGACGCGAAGAACGCGGCGATCGTGCTGCCCGACGCCGATCTCGACCTGACCGTCAAGGAATGCCTGCTCGGCGCGCTGTCGTTCAACGGGCAGCGCTGTACCGCGCTGAAGATGCTGCTCGTGCACCGCTCGATCGTCGACGAATTCCTCAAGCGCTTCACCGCCGCGCTCGAGCAGCTGAAGATCGGCATGCCATGGGAGAAAGGCGTATCGATCACGCCGCTGCCGGGCATGCATCGCACCGCCTACATGACCGACGCGATCGACGATGCGAAGGCGAAGGGCGCGCAGGTCGTCAACGAATCGGGCGGCGTGTTCTGCAAGACGCTGTTCTATCCGGCCGTCGTCTATCCGGTCGCCGAAGGGATGAAGCTGTATCGCGAGGAGCAGTTCGGGCCGATCATTCCGGTCGCGCCGTTCGACGACGTCGAGACGGCGCTCGACTACGTGACGACGTCCGAGCATGGCCAGCAGGTCAGCATCTTCGGCTCCGACCCGGCACAGATCGGCGCACTCGTCGATCCGCTCGTGAACCAGGTGTGCCGCGTGAACATCAACTGCCAGTGTCAGCGCGGCCCCGACGTGTTCCCGTTCGCCGGCCGCAAGGATTCGGCCGAAGGCACGCTGTCCGTGACCGACGCGCTGCGCGCATTCTCGATTCGCTCGATGGTCGCCGCGAAGCAAACGGAAAGCAGCAAGCAGTTGCTCGATACGATCGTGTCCGATCACCACTCGAAGTTCATCAACACCGGCTTCATCTTCTGACTCCGACGCGCGTCGTCTTGCGCGCACCCGATCCGCTGCACGCCGCGTGCAGCGGATTTTTTTCGTCTGACGGATGCGGCGACGCGCGGCGCCGTTCGCTGCACACGCGCCGTCTCGCCGATGAAACATCGCGGCGTCTGCGCCGCAGCGTACGCGCGTCGATACGGCACCGGTTGCGCGTACGCGCGTCCGTGCCGAAACGTCGCGTGCGTTTCGTGTCGACGTTACGTTACATGCGTGAAGCATTTCGCGATGTCGCGCGCACGCGCGCGTCAAACGACGCGCCTCGTCGCGCACGGCCGTGTACGCGCGTTTCGGCGCGCGACCCGCGCCGGGCGGGCCGCGCAGCCCGCTCGCACACGGCTTGCGCGCGTCGCGCCGCCAGCGTATCGCGACGCTGGTACGGAATCTGCATCCTGCTGAAGGAAACGCCGCGCCGCCACCGCGCGCGGTGCGATCCCGCGATCGCGCGCCGCCGCCATGCGCCGCGTGCCGTCGATCCGAGCCAGCAACGAGGTCATGATGGATGCGCTGCCGAATTCGTCCGATACGTCGTTCCAGATCTTTCTCGCGAAACTGCTGGAACAGCCGCTGCCCGAGTGGACCGAGAAACAGCAGATGGAACTGGAGATGGCGCGCGCGCTGTCGACCGAGATGGTGCGTCTCGCGGAAAGCCTGCGCGGCAGCACCGATCTCGCACGCTGCCTCGTGCTGCTGCGCTATTCGAAGGTGCTCGACTTCATCCTGACGTCGCTCGCTGCGCGCCGCGACATCCATCCGCAGACGCTGCGCACGCTGTTCCGGCTCGCCAACCTGAAGGTCGACGACGCCTATCCGGTCTGAACCGGGTGCATTCTCATTACGTCGCAGGTAATCGACGCGCGACGCCGCGCGGCCGATCATCGCTCCATCGCCCACCGAACCGCATCATGCGAAGGAGCCCCTCATGACCGCCTATGCCATCGCTCACCTGCACGACGTCGAGATGTGCGACGACATCGTCGAATACCTGGAGCGCATCGACGACACGCTCGCGCCGTTCGGCGGCCGCTTCGCGATTCACGGCGCACGGCCCGACGTGCGCGAGGGCACGTGGCACGGCGACCTGATCGCCATCGCGTTCGCGGACATGACAACCGCGCGCGCGTGGTACGAGTCGGACGCATATCGGCAGATCCAGCCGCTGCGCGCACGACATGCGAGCGGGCCACTGATCCTGATCGACGGCGTCGACGAACATCACAAGGCGACCGACATCCTGCGCTGACGCGCTGCACCGATCGCCGCGGCACCGCAGCGATCGCGCACCCCGCGGCCGCTTTATCGGCGCGGCTTCACGCACGCCGCTCCATCGGCTCGCCGACGACGAACGCGCCGCCCTGGAACCGCTGCGCGGGATCGTCGTAATCGGCCGTCGGCGCGGCGATCGGGAACAGGCCGGCGAACTGCGCGGAGCTGTCGCGCGGCCGGAAGCCGAGAAAGCCGGCCTTCGTGTTGTCCCACCACTTCACCGGGTTGTCGGACACGCCGTACACGATCGCGTGTCCGACGCGGTTCGTCAGCAGCGAGCAGCGCACGAGCTCGATGAAGTCGCGATAGCTGAGGAACGTGACGAGCATGCGCGGATTCTTCGGCTCCTCGAACGACGAACCGATCCGCAGGCACACCGTCTCGATCCCGAAGCGATCGAAGTAGTAGCGCGACAGCGCCTCGCCGAAGCATTTCGTCACGCCGTACAGGCTGTCCGGGCGCTGCGGCGCATCGGCGTCGAGCACTTCGGTGACGGGATGGAAGCCGATCGCATGGTTCGAGCTCGCGAACACGATCCGCTTCACGCCGTGCCGGCGCGCGGCTTCGTAAATGTTGTACGTGCCGGTGATGTTGGCGCCGACCAGATCGTCGAACGGCGCATCCACCGAGATGCCGCCGAGATGCACGATCGCGTCGACGCCCTCGACGAGATGCATCACGGCCGGCCGGTCGGCCAGGTCGACGACCTGCGTTTCTTCGTGTGCAGCGGCTTCGCCGAGCGACGCGATGTCGCTGACGCGCACGATGTCGGCCCATTCCGCGAGCGCGCCGCGCAGCTGGCGGCCGAGGTTGCCGGCCGCGCCCGTCAGCAGCAGGCGCCGGAACGGTTTGCGCGTACCGGTGGTTGAGGCGTTCATCGAATCTCCTTGAATCGGTTGTTGCGGTTGAATCGTTTTGCGGTGGAAAACGTTTTCCAACTATACGCGGGACAAATTCGGCGCGTCAATGGCGAATGCGGTTCGCCGGCATCCGCATTTTCCCGAGCGGGCGCGGCGTGTCTTGCACGCATTTTTTCTGCCACAATCCGCGTTATTGCAAGAAAACGTTACCCTTCGAATGAAAAAAGTTTCCCCGACGATCCGGGACGTCGCCGCGGAAGCCGGCGTATCGGTCGCGACGGTGTCGAAGTATGTGAACGGCACGCAGCGCTTTTCGCCGAGCGTCGAGGCGCGGCTCAAGGAAGCGATCGAGCGGCTCGGCTATCGGTCGAATCCGCTCGCGCGCTCGATGATCACCGGCCGCACGCGCACGATCGGCCTCGTCATCCTCGACATCAGCAACCCGCACTTCACGAACGTCGTGAAAGGCGCGAACCGCGTCGCCCTGCAGCACGACTACACGCTGCTGCTCGTCGATACCGAGGAAAACCAGGCGCGCGAACGCTCGCTGATCGAGGCGCTCGCGCAGCGCGTCGACGGGCTGATCGTCAGCACCCGAATGCCCGACGAAGAGGCGGGCTGGATGCTCGATTTGCACAAGCCGCTCGTGCTGCTGCGGCGCAGCCCGGGCCTGCCGATTCCGAGCGTCGGCATCGACAACCGGCTGTCGACGTACATGCTCGCGCGTCATCTGCTGAACCTCGGACACACGCGTATCGCCTATCTCGGCTTCGGGCCCGCGCGCGTGAACGACGAGCGGATCGAAGGCGCACGCGACTGTCTCGCGGAAGCCGGCCTGACGCTCGACGTCTACGATGCGCACGCGCCGACCGCCGAAGCCGGCGAGCGCGCCTGCTCGCGCGTGATGCTCGGGCCGCAGCGGCCGCAGGCCGTGATCTGCTACAACGACCTGATCGCGCTCGGCTTCATGAAGGAAGCGGCGTCGCTCGGTTTCCGGCTGCCGCAGGACGTCTCCGTCACCGGCGTCGACAACGTGCCGTACGGCGAATACGCGGCGCCCGCGCTGACCACCGTCGACATCCAGAGCGAGAACATGGGCGAACTCGCGATGCAAAAGCTGATCGATGCGCTCGCGGGCCGCACCGACGCGAGCTACTCGACGTTCGAGCCGCGGCTGATCGTGCGCGCATCGACGGCGCCGGCCGCGTGAAGTGGCGCGTGCGCCGCCTATCGCGGCGCGCACGCGCGAACGACTACCGTCATGCATCGAGCTTCGCCGGCTTCATCTTCGGCGTCAGCGCATGCATGATCGCGAGCGCGAGCAGATACGCGAGCGCGCCGATCGCGAACAGCACCCAGTAGTGGCCGGTACGCTGCAGCACCTGCCCGATCACTTCGGAGAACAGCACGCCGCCGATCGAGCCGGCCATCCCGCCGATCCCGACCACCGATGCCACCGCGCGGCGCGGAAACAGATCGGACGCCGTCGTGAACAGGTTCGCCGACCAGCCCTGATGCGCGGCAGCCGCGAGACCGACGATCAGCACCGCCGCCCACAGGTTCTGCACCTGCGACACGAATGCGATCGGCAGCACGCAGCATGCGCAGATCAGCATCGCCGTCTTGCGCGCGCGGTTCACGCTCCAGCCCGCGCGCAGCAGCATCGACGAAATCCAGCCGCCGCCGATGCTGCCGACCGTCGTCAGCGCGTAGATGCAGACGAGCGGCAGGCCGATGTGCTGCATGTCCATCCCGCGCGATTCGTTCAGCCACTTCGGCAGCCAGAACAGATAGAACCACCAGACCGGGTCGGTCAGGAACTTGCCGATCAGGAACGCCCACGTCTCGCGCTTGCGGATCAGTTCGCGCCAGCGCGGCGCACCGGCGTCGGCGTTCGCGGCGTCGAGCGCCTCGGCCTCGTCGCGCGGCTCGTCGTATTCGGCGGCGAGCGCACGCGTATCGGCCGCGCGGTAGAACACGAGCCACACCGCGAGCCAGACGATGCCGATGGCGCCGACGATCACGAACGCCGCACGCCAGCCGTATGCGACCGCGATCGCCGGAATGATCGCCGGCGCGAACACCGCACCGATGTTCGCGCCGGAGTTGAAGATGCCGGTCGCGAGCGCGCGTTCGCGGCGCGGAAACCATTCGGCGGTCGTCTTGATCGCGGCCGGGAAGTTGCCGCCCTCGCCGATGCCGAGCAGCGCCCGCACGAACGCGAAACCGGCCACCGACCCGACCGCCGCGTGCAGCATCGCGGCAATGCTCCAGACCAGCATCGCGACCGCATACGAGATGCGCGTGCCGAGCCAGTCGACGATGCGCCCGAACCCGAGCAGGCCGATCGCATAGAACGCCGAGAACGCCATGACGATCCGGCCGTACTGCACCTGCGTCCAGCCGATGTCGTGCTGCAGCATCGGTGCGAGCAGGCCGAGGATCTGCCGATCCATGTAGTTGATGACGGTCGCGAAGAACAGCAGCGCGCAGACGGTCCAGCGGTAGCGGCTGGCGGCGCGCACGACGCCGACGACGGCAGATTGCATGAATGTCTCCGATGAGCGGCCGCGCCTGTCGGGCCGCACGGTATGACCTGACCGGCGACAGGCGCCGGGGCGGGCGGCGGCGCATCGCTTGCACGGCGCGGCCGGTCGCCGATCGATGTTGGGAAAACGTTTTTCAAAGAATAGGGTGTCGGGCGGCGCGCTGTCAGTCGGGGATTTCGATGAGTCATCTCAATTTGTCGGCGCCGAAAAGAGACGACTGTTTCGCAGTGTGGCATTAACCGTTTTTTCGGCGGTTTTCCGGGGTGCGCGCGGCCTGCCCGGAGGACCGATACACATGTCCGATTTCAGCCAGAATCGACGAGGCGGATGGTTTACAGTCGTCGCATGCGCCTCGACCCCGACATTTGCTACGACGCCCTGCTGGCGCGAAACCGCCGTTTCGACGGCTGGTTCTTCGTCGGCGTGCGCACGACCGGCGTGTACTGCCGCCCCGTTTGCCCCGTGAAGCCGCCGAAAGCGCAGAACTGCCGCTACTTTCCGACCGCGGCGGCCGCCGAGAAGGCCGGCTTCCGTCCGTGCATGCGTTGTCGCCCCGAGCTCGCGCCGGGCCACGGCCTGCTCGACGTGTCGGGCAATCTCGCGAATGCCGCCGCGACGCTGATCGACGACGGGTTCCTGAACGGCCGCTCCGTCCACGCACTCGCGCAGCGCGTCGGCGTGACCGAGCGCCATCTACGCCGGATCTTCGCCGCGCGGTTCGGCGTATCGCCTGTGGAATTCGCGCAGACGCAGCGGCTATTGATGGCGAAGCGATTGCTGACCGACACCGCATTGCCCGTGGCCGTCGTCGCGTCGACGGCCGGGTTCGGCAGCGTCCGCCGCTTCAACGATCTGTTCCTGCAGCGCTATGGGCTGAACCCGCTGCGCTTGCGCAAAAGCGCTGCGGCGGGCGCGTCGGCCGGCGGCGACATGACATTCCCGCTGCCGTACCGCCCGCCGTTCGCCTGGCATGAGCTGATGCGCTTTCTCGCGCAGCGGCAGATCGACGGTGTGGAATGGATCGACGCGCAGCGCTATCTGCGCGCCGTCGACCTGCCGGCGCCGCGCGGTACCGGCCGCGTGACGGGCTGGGTGTCCGTCTCGCACGTGCCGCACCGGTTCGCGCTCGCCGTCACCGTGTCGCCCGCGTTGACGCCGGTCGTGCCGACCGTGCTCGCGCGCGTGCGGCGGCTGTTCGACCTCGACAGCCGTCCCGACGTGATCGACGCGCATCTCGGCGAACTCGCCGACGGCTCGCCGGGCCTGCGCGTGCCGGGCGCGTTCGACGGCGTCGAGATCGCGATCCGTGCGATCGTCGGCGAACATCTCGCGACGACGCATGCCGATGCGGTGCTCGCGCGCCTCGCCGCGCATTTCGGCGCACGCGTGGACGGCGCGCCGCCGACGCTCGCGCACGCGATGCCTGCTGCGTCGACGCTCGCCGCGTTGCCGCCCGCGGCGCTTCGGTCGATCGGCGTCGCGCGCGACGCGGCAGACGCGATCGTTTCGCTCGCGCAGGCGGTTGTCGAAGGCACGCTCGCGCTCGAACCGATGGCGTCGCTCGACGCGACGCTCGCCGCGCTGCGCGCGATGCCGGGCTTCGACGAGCGCGCGGTGCAGTACGTTGCGATGCGCGCGATGGCGTGGCCGAATGCGTTTCCCGCGGATGAACCATTGTTGCTCGCGACGCAGGCCGACGACCGCGCGGCTGGTGCATCCACCTTGCGGCGTACGAGCCGTTGGGCGCCGTGGCGCGCGTATGCGGCGCTGCATGTGTGGCGCCTTCATGGAGAAGCTTTGCGATGACGCCCGCTCATCTGATTCCGAGCCCGCTGGGCGACATCGCCGTGCGTATCGAGGACGATGCGCTGACCGGACTGTTCTTCGTCGGGCAGAAGTACTATCCGTCGCTCGCGATCGCGTCGGGCACAGACGTGCGTCGCACGTCGCCCATTGCGCGCACGGTCGCCGGCGAGATTGCCGAGTACTTCGCCGGCGCGCGCACGACGTTCTCGGTGCCGGTCCATCTGCGCGGTACCGCGTTTCAGCGAAGCGTGTGGAAAGAACTGCTCGCGATTCCGTTCGGCACGCTCGTGTCGTACGGCGAGCTGACCGCGCGCGTTGGACTACCGGCGAGTGCCGCGCGTGCCGTCGGTGGCGCGGTCGGACGGAACCCCGTGTCGATCATCGTGCCGTGCCATCGCGTCGTCGGTGCCTCGGGGAGCTTGACCGGCTATGCGGGCGGCATCGAACGCAAGCGCGCGTTGCTGTCGCTTGAAGGTGCGGGGTTGGGGCATGGGGGGTGGTATTCGGGGCAGCAGGTGCTGGCTTTCTGATTGCTTCGGTCGCCGCTCGTCGCTCGCCGCGTGTGTTCCCCTACTCCCCGCCGCGCTTGCGCATCGCATGTCCGACGCGCGCATTGGTCTCGAATTTCGCGCGATGCGTCGAGAAGAACGTCCGCACATTGCGGACGTTCGACGCGCCGGTGAACAGCCGGCGAGCGAATTCATCGTATTCGGCGACGTCGGCCAGATCGGCGACCACGACGAAATCGGGCCCCGGCGACACGCGGTAGCACTGCGTGACCGCCGGCTCCGCGCAGACGTACGCTTCGAAAGCGTCATAGTCTTCGGCCGTCTGCCGGTCGAGGCTGATCTCGATGATTGCCGTGACGGCCGTGCCGATTGCGACCGGATCGAGCATCGCGACCTGCCGGCGGATCACACCCGCTTCCGTCAGGCGGCGCACGCGGCGCATGCAGGTAGGCGGCGACGACAGCGCGCGTTCGGCGAGTTGCAGGTTCGACACCGACGCGTCGTCCTGCAGGACCGCGAGAATGCGCAGGTCGAGATCGTCGAGGGTGATGCCGGGCATCGGCGGCTCCTTGCTGGCTTCTACGTGAAATTTAATTTCAACATGATAGCGCGTCGCCATGCCATTTCATTTTCGCTTGTATTTTGAAATTTAATTCCACGAAGTCGCCCCTACCATCGCTGTCACGGATCCAGAACGACTTTTAGGGAGCGCGATATGTGTGGAATTGTCGGGGCGGTGGCCCAACGGGACATCCTGCCGAACCTTGTCGACGGCCTGAAGCGGCTCGAATACCGCGGCTACGACTCGTGCGGTGTCGTCGTCTACCGCGACCGCGCGCTGGCGCGGGCGCGTAGCGTCGATCGCGTCGCCAACCTGCAGCGCGACATCGCCGCGCAGGCACTGTCCGGCTACACCGGCATCGCGCATACGCGCTGGGCGACGCACGGCGCGCCCGTCACGCTGAACGCGCATCCGCATTTCTCGCCGAGCGACACCGACGCACGCATCGCGCTGTCGCACAACGGGATCATCGAGAACTGCGATCAACTGCGTGCGGAACTCGAAACGCACGGCTACGTGTTCGCGAGCCAGACCGACAGCGAGGCGATCGCGCATCTGATCGATCATCTGTACGACGGCGATCTGTTCGATGCCGTGCAGCGCGCCGCCGCACGTCTGCGCGGCAGCTACGCGATCGCGGTGATGTGCCGCGACGAGCCGCACCGGATCGTCGGCGCGCGCGACGGGATGCCGCTCGTCGTCGGCGTCGGCGACGGCGAGAACTTCCTCGCGTCCGACGCGATCGCGCTGTCGGGCATCACCGATCGCATCGCGTATCTGGAGAACGGCGACGTCGCGGATATCCAGCTGCATCGCTACTGGATCGTCGACGCAGCCGGGCAGCGCGTCGAACGCCCGGTGCAACGGGTGGCTGCGCACAGCGGCGCGGCCGATCTCGGCTCGTATCGCTACTACATGCAGAAGGAGATTTTCGAGCAGCCACAGGCCGTCGCGGACACGTTGCTCGATGTCGCGTCGATCATGCCCGAGCTGTTCGGCGACGGCGCATGGCGCGTGTTCAACGACGTCGATTCGGTGCTGCTGCTCGCCTGCGGCGGCAGCTACCACGCGGCGCTCACCGCGAAGTACTGGATCGAGAGCATCGCGAAGCTACCGACGAACGTCGAGATTGCGAGCGAATTCCGCTATCGCGACAGCGTGCCGAATCCGCGCACGCTGGTCGTGGCGGTATCGCAGAGCGGCGAGACGGCCGACGTGCTCGGCGCGGTACACGTCGCGAAGCAACGCGGGATGATGCACACGCTTGCGATCTGCAACGTCGCGACGAGTGCGCTGATGCGCGAATGCGCGCTGCAGTTCGTCACGCGGGCGGGGATCGAGATCGGCGTCGCATCGACGAAGGCGTTCACGACGCAGCTCGTCGCGCTGTTCCTGCTGACGCTGTCGCTCGCGCAGGCCCGCGGCCAGCTGAGCGACGACGATGAGCACGCGCATCTGCGCGCGCTGCGCCACCTGCCCGACGCGATGTCGAAGGTGCTCGCGCTGGAGCCGCAGATCATGGGCTGGTCGGAACTGCTCGCGCGGCGCGACGACATGCTGTTCCTCGGACGCGGGATGCATTACCCGATCGCGCTCGAGGGCGCGCTGAAGATGAAGGAGATTTCGTATATCCACGCGGAGGCGTATCCGGCCGGCGAACTCAAGCACGGGCCGCTCGCGCTCGTCAGCAACGAGATGCCGGTGATTGCGGTCGCGCCGAACGACACGCTGCTCGAGAAGCTGCGGTCGAACATGCACGAGGTCAGCGCGCGCAACGGGAAGCTGTTCGTGTTCGCGGATGTGGATTGCGGGTTGTCGCCGAGCGAGGGGATCGAGGTGATTCGGCTCAATGAGTACTATGGGCCGCTGTCCCCGATCCTCCATACGATCCCGATGCAACTGCTCGCGTATCACGCGGCGCTGGCGAGAGGGACGGATATCGACAAGCCGAGGAATTTGGCGAAGTCGGTGACGGTGGAGTGAGGGGGGCGGTGGGCATTGTGAAGGCCCGGGAAGCGGCAGCACATGCCGAATCGATGTGACATGCACGCTGACGCCCGACCCTTGTGCGAGCATCGACGAGCAGAAGCGCGCGATCAAGCCTGACGGCCGGCATCAGGTTCAGCCCGAACTCCTTCTACCACTCGTCGTCACTCGGCGCGGCGAAGCCACCGGCGCGCGCGCTCGACGCGCGAGCACGTTCACCACGATGGCGATGCCCGCCAGGCGCGTGAGTTCAAGATCGAGGCTCATGGCGAAATTCGCAGTCGGATGACGAGATCGCCCGCGACGGTAAAGCGAAGGCGAAGGCGGATAGGACTACCCGGGAAGTTGCCGCTGACGTTTGCGATCACCGTCCTCTGCGCGCAGATGGTCTGCCACGAGACCGCCTCGGTCGTGCATTCGTACTTGGCAATGACTTCGGCATTCCACGCAGCAATAGCCGCACTGCCTCAGTGCTCGAGGGGCCGGTCACTCTGCCCTGCCCTCGACGCGCTGCTGACTTGGGCCGAGCAGCGACCGACGCAGCGTCAGCAGCGCTAGTCGAAGCGCGTTCCCGAGACCGGCAATACCTGCGGCGCCGTGGTCGCGCGGCCGTAACGCGCGGCAGACAGGCATGGCGGGACCACCAAGAGAAACAAATTCCCCAAATCCCCATCTTCAAAGATTCACTTTCCACATCCGCGCCATTGCACGGCTCATTTTGGAGCCATTTTCCGCTGCGCGCGCCGTATCATTTCGCCGTTCCGACGCGCAACAGAAAACCATGAGCGACAGCACCTTGTTCCATTACCTCGACTACGCCGCCACCACGCCCGCGGATTCCCGCGTCATTGAAGCGATGACCGCCTGCCTCGGCTTCGACGGCATCTTTGGCAATCCGGCCTCCAGTTCGCACATCGCAGGCCGCCTCGCAAGACAGAAAGTCGAGCACGCACGCGAACAGGTCGCCGCGCTGATCGGCGCAGACGCAGACGAAATCGTCTGGACGTCGGGCGCCACCGAATCGAACAACCTCGCGCTGAAGGGTTACGCGGACACCGCAAGCGACCGCCGCCACCTGATCACGAGCCGCATCGAACACAAGGCGATCCTCGACACGATGGCGAACCTGTCGAAACGCGGGATGACGGTCACCTATCTGTCGCCCACGCCGGACGGCGAAATCACGGCCGACGCCGTAGCCGCGGCGATCGGCCCCGATACCGGCCTCGTCTCGCTGATGCTCGTGAACAACGAGCTCGGCACGCTGACCGACGTCGGCGCGATCGCGCGCATCGTCCACGCGGCTGGCGCGCTGCTGCACGTCGATGCCGCGCAAGCGCTCGGCAAGACGCCGATCGACGTGCACGCGCTCGGCATCGACATGATGTCGATGTCCGCACACAAGGTTTACGGTCCCAAAGGCATCGGCGCGCTGTACGTGCGCCGCGAAATCGCCGAGCGGATCGCGCCGCAGATACATGGCGGCGGCCATGAGCGCGGGTTGCGCTCGGGCACGCTCGCGACGCATCAGATCGTCGGCATGGGCGTCGCCTGCGAACTCGCGGCAGCAAAGCTCGACAGCGAAGCCGAGCGCATTGCAGCGCTCGCCGCGCGCCTGAAGGATGCGGTGCTCGCACTCGGCGACGTCACGCACAACGCGGCCGCCGCCGCGCGGATTCCGCACACGCTGAGCCTGACGGTCGACGCCCCGGGCTTCTTGCCGTTCATGCTGGGCGACACGCTGGCGGTGTCGTCGACGTCCGCATGCAATTCGACGAGCGGCGCACCTTCGCATGTGCTGACCGCGATCGGCCTCGATGCGAGCGCCGCGAGCCGCACCGTGCGCGTCAGCCTGGGCCGCTTCACGACCGAGCAGGACATCGACGCCGCGATCGCGTGCTTCCGGCGCGCGATCGAACAGTGCCGCGCCGCCGCATCGAGCGGCTTCGCCGCGGCGCGCCAGATCGCGCCGGCCGACCTGCCCGCGATTCGCGACGCCGGCTATCGCGCCGTCATCTGCAACCGGCCGGACGGCGAAGAAGCCGATCAACCCGCGTTCGCCGAAATCGCGGCAGCGGCACGCGCGCTGGGCCTCGATGCACGCTATCTGCCGGTACGCCGCGACGAAATCGGCGACGCGGACGTCGAAGCGTTCGCGGCACTCGTCGACGCGCTGCCGAAACCCGTGCTCGCGTATTGCCGAAGCGGCAGCCGCGCCGGGATGCTGTGGCATCGGCTGACGATGCGCCGCGCCGCGTAATCGCTCACATTCAGCGCGTCGCGTGCATCCCGCATGCGCCGCGCGCCTCGCCGCGGCGCTCCCACGCACCACGCACCACGTACCGCGAACCGCCGCCGTCGCTCCGCGGCGCGCTGATCGAACGGCGACCGGACGCATCCGGTCGCCGTCACCGCTACCTCACTCCTGCTGTTCCTGTTGCTGCTGCAGTTGCCGCTGCTGCAGATACTGCCGCACGTCGCTCATCGTCACGCGTCCGGTGTGCTTCGCATCGATCTCGTCGAAGTGCTTGGCGATATAGCCGAGACCGCTGCTCTGCGCCTGCGCCTTCGTCACGGCCGCGCCGTTGCTCAGCACGGTATTGCCGCCGAGCCGTGCATCGACGCGCCGCTGCGCCTGCTGCTGCAGCGTCGTGCCGGTCGACGGCAAGACCGGCGCCACGCGGTGCGAAGGAAAGAACGGGCCGTCGACGCCGCGCGTGCCGTGCGGCAGCTTCACGGGCGCGACGGGCTGCGGCGGCAGCGCGTGCGCGCTGCCGATCGTGGCGGCGACGACGATCAACGGAGACATACGCCGCATCAATTGGATTAGGGACATGATCGCTCGCATTCAATGGATGAACTGGGATTCCTGCGGATCGCCTGCCACGCAGGCGTCCGTCGCTCACAAAGCCGCCGCGACCGTCGTCGCCGCGCCCGAGGCCGGCGTGCTGCCGGTCGGCGTGCCGGCCGGGCTCTGGTCGGGCCACGGCGGCGGCAGCATGCGCAACGTCAGCGCGGTCGGAATCCGGCTGCCCTGATAAAAGCGCTTCAGGTCCCGCTTCATCTGCGGACGTGCTACGTCGTCCAGATAAATCATATGCCCGCCCTGGAAGAAGTTCACCTGCAGCTTCGGGTTCAGGCCCTTCACCGTCTGCAGCCGCGCGAGCTCCTTCTCGGTGCTGAAGAACGGCGTCGCGAGATCGTGATAGCCGTTCTCCGCGAGCACCTGCAGCTGCGGATTGAGCTGCAGCGCGCCGAGCAGATCGGGGATCGTATCCGGCATCGGTTGGCCGTCGTGCGAGAAGTCCCACACCTCGATGATGCTGTCGTTCAGCGGCACGTAAGTCGCGTTCGGCGCGCTGTAGCCGAGATAGTCGGGCAACTGCGTCGCGAGCGCATTCGTGAACGGCTGCGAAATCAGGATGTCGGACGGATCGCCGTCGGTCTGCAAACGCGGATCCGAATTCGGCAGCGACACGCGTCCGTCATACCGGCCGATCGTCGTGCCCGGCAGCAGGCTCGTGCCGAACGGGTTCGCGTTGAAGTAGCCGCGCAGCGCCTGCTGCGTGAGACCGGATGGCAACGACCACAGCCGCAGCGTCGCATCGCTCGGGAACACCGGCGTGCCGAGCGCATCGGGGATCCCGAGCTGGCTCAGCACCCACGACTGCGAATACTTCTGCAGCTGTTGGTAGATGAGCGTCGTGAACAGTTCGGTCTGCAGCGCATACAGCCCCTGGTTGACCGGCGCCGGCGACACCTGGTTGAAGTACGCCGCCACCGCCGCATAGCCGGGCAGATAGCCGGCCACGGTGTCGGTGTCGAGCAGCAGCCCTTCGGTCGACTGCGTGATCGCAACCGCTTCGATCGCATCGGCGAAGTAGTTCAGGATCGACGACTGCAGCACGATGCCCGTCAAATGCACGCCGGCGGATTCGAGCGCCAGCGCGAGCATATCGGTGCGCGGCGTACCGTACGATTCGCCGTACAGATAGATCGGCGAGCTGCTGCGATTGTTGACGGCCAGATAGCGCTGGATGAAGTCGCGCATGATGTTGACGTCGGCGTCCGAACTCCAGAACTTCTGGTTCGTGTTCGGCAGCACCGCTTCCGACAGGCCCGTGCCCGGCGGATCGATGAACACGAGATCCGTCGTGTCGATCAGGCTCTCCTGGTTGTCGACGAGCGGATAGTTCGGCCAGTTCGTGCCGAACAGCGGATCGGGCGTCGCGACGCGCGTCGGCGCGAACGAGCCGAGGCGCAGCCAGATCGACGACGAACCGGGGCCGCCGTTGTACACGAACGTGACGGGCCGCGGCTTGCCGTTCGTGCTCGGCGCGGTATAGGCGACGTACGACATCGACGCTTCCGGATTGCCCTGCGCGTCGGCCGCCGTGAGGTGGCCGGTGGTCGTCGTGTAGTTGACGGTCGTGCCGCCGGACTTCCACGTGTAATGCATGACGGCCGCCTTCTCGGCTACCTGCGTCGGGTCGAGCCCGTCCGTCGCATTCATCGAATACGCAACCGGATCGACATATGGCTGGTTCGCGGACGGCGTCGCGCCGTCGGCAGCCTGCTGCGCGCTTGCCTGTCGGCTCGTCGTCGCCTGCGCGAGGCTCGACACGCCGACGGACGACGAATCGTCGCCACCGCAGCCCGCGAGCACGAGTGTCACGATGGTCAGCACACCTAGCCCGGCCAACCGGCCGCGACGGCCGATGCGGTTGCCGGTACAGCTCCTGTCTGGTTTCATCTCTGTCCTTGGTGTTGGGTGAAATACCGCTTCACAAAGGGCCGCCTGCGCCGGCGACACGCGCGCGCATACCCGCCACGCGCGTGCACGTCGGCATACGGCGGTTGGGATCGACTGCTTCAAGAGACTGAACGTGATACAGACACAGCGACTGCTGGCGTGATCGATACTGGAACGCCCCCTGCCGTGATGACTTCCTTTTATTACCGAAATTTACGACAACACAAAAATAGGCGGTGCTGCGCTGCGTTGTCAAAGATCATTCGGATATTAAGGAGATCGCGATAATGCGCATCCGGATCAGTTGCCGAATGCGGGCGCGCGTAGCGATTGTTCGGGAATAACGCGGGTTTTTCGTCGCTTCAACGCGATTCTTTCTCTTTAACGATCCAACCCGGCTGCGACAGCACGGAAAGCCGTTTCAGCGCGAGTGAAAGCATTCAGATCGCTATATTATTTCTTTCATTTAAATTTCGATAATCGGCTAATTGACGCGTTTCCCGCATATCCGATTGTTTGATACGCACGATTGATTCGCGAGAATGAATCTCGCCGTGCGCTTTTGTCCGTGCCGGAAAGAAAATACCGATTCTTTTAATTCTTTTTGCAATGGCCGGCATTATTTACACGATCGGCCGCGCGCACATACCGCCGTGAAAACGACAACGGGCGGCCGCGCCGCCCGTCGTCTGCCGCGAACGCGTCGCCGCGCGGCTATCGGCCGCCGCCCGGCAGCGCGATGTCGATCAGCACCGGATCGTGGTCCGACGAGCGATACGCATCCGGCGCGTAGTACGTCTGCTGCTGCTCGGCCGACTTGTACGCGAGCGTGTATTGCAGCGCGACGGGCTCGTCCGCGTTGATGTGCCATTCGTGAACGGCCTTCACGTGCGAGGCGAGCGGCAGCGATGCGAGCGCATGGTCGAGATAGCCGGCTTCGCCGTTGTACACGTAGCTGTACGCGTTCGCACCGATCCAGCGCGACACGAGGTTGCGATAGCCGCGCGATTCGAGCAGGCGGATCGGATCTTCGTACGTGTAGCTGTTGAAGTCGCCGATCAGCAGCACGCCCTGCCCGGCGACGCCGGTCGGCGTACCGGCCAGCCAGTCGGCGAGCTTCGCGGCCGCGCGCGCGCGCGTCGGGTTCCAGCAACCCTGGCCGTCGCCCTGGTCGAGATCGTCGTTGGCCGCGTCCGGGCAGTTCTTCGATTTCAGATGATTGACGACGATCGTCAGCGCCTGCTTGCCGCCGATGCGCCGGAACGATTGCGCGAGCGGCTGGCGGTTCTTGTCGTCGATCGCGAGCGTCGCCGCGCGGCCGACCGGCTCGACCTTGCGACTGTCGTAGATCATCGCGACGGCGATCGCGTCGCCGCCGAGCCGCGACGTACCCGGATCGACGACGCGCCACGCACCGCCGAGCTTCGCCGCGAGCTGGCGGACCGCGCTCAGTTCGCCGTAGCCGTTGTTCTGAATCTCCATCAGCCCGATCACGTCCGCATCGAGCGCCTTCAGCGCGCTGACGATCTTCGCTTCCTGGCGCTGGAATTCCTGATAGGTCTTCGCGCCGCGATTGTTCGGATCGTCGAAGCCGCCGCCGAGACCGTTGCCGTTGAAATAGTTGAGCACGTTGAACGATGCGACGCGCAGGTTCGCATGCGGATCGCGCGCCGGTGCGTTCGTGCGCGGGTTCGCGCGCGCATCGAACGTCGGCGCGGCGGCACCCGGCACCGGCTGCACGCGCCAGGCGCCGTAGCGCACTTCGAGCACGCCCTGCACGTCGCGCACCGTGTAGCCCGTACGCAGCGTATTCGCCGCCGACAGTTGCGGCGCCGGATACGGGACGCTCGCCGGGTTCTGCTTGTTCGATCCGTCGTCGAGGATGAGCCGGTTGCGCGCGTTCGCGTCGATCTGCGACTGCGCCTGCGACGGCGGCACGACGCTCGTCGGCGTGCGCAGACGGCCGTTGCTGAGCAGCACGCTGCCGTAGCGGCCGAGCTCGTAGTTGTCGGTGACGGTCAGCGTCTGCGGCAGGCGCACGAGCATCCCTTCATACGCGGCGAACGCGTTCGGGCTGTCGACCGGCAACGTCAGCGTCGCCGGCGTGACCGTCTGACCGTTCGCGCAGACGGCGATCGCGCCCGACAGCGTGAGCTGCGTCTGCCCGTACTTCTCCTCGACCTTGCCCGTCACGTGGACGAGATCGCCGGCCTTCGCACGCGCTTTGGGCGCATAGACGAACAGCCCTTCGGACACGCCCGGCTGGTTGCGTCGCTGCGGGTCGGCCTGCTGCACGAAGAAGCCGCCGAAGCCGTCCGTGCCGCCGAAATCGGCCGTGACGACGGCCTCGATCGATACGTTCTGGCCGGCGAGCGGCGATGGCGCGCCGGGCCCCTGGATGTCGGCGATCGGCGTCGCGCTGCCGCCGCAGTTCGCACTGACGGGCGCGGCGGTGACGGCGAGCGCCGGCGCGGCAAGCGCGGGCAACAGCAGCAGCGGGGCAAACAGGCGAAGAGTCGAGCGCATCACGGTATCCCGGTTGTAAAGGATCGCGAAAGCTTAACGACGATCGATGACAGTTTTCGGTAACCGGCCGACAGGCCGATGTAATTCGGCAGCGCATTCCCACATGTTGAGCACGCAACGTCCCATCAATCGGGATGCCTGTCCAAATGTTGACGCACGTCGCGCCGCCGCTCTAACGTTCGGCCGAATGTCATCGAATGCGGCCGCGCCCGAACCCGTGCGCCGGCCGCACGGCACACAGGAGACAACCGTGACCCAATCCGCGTCGCGCACGCACGCCAGTCAACCGGAGCGGCAGCCGCACGCGCACGCCAGCCCCGCCCTGCCCATCGAATCCGCATCGCGCGGCACGGACGCGACGCCGTCGCGCAAGCGGCTGCTGATCCTCGTGCTGCTGTTCGTCACGGTCGTGATCAATTATCTCGACCGCAGCAATCTGTCGATCGCCGCACCCGAGCTGTTTCGCGAATTGAACATCGATCCCGTGCACGCGGGGCTCGTGTTTTCCGCATTCGGCTGGACCTATGCGCTGATGCAGATTCCCGGCGGCTGGCTCGTCGACAAGGTGTCGCCGCGCGTGCTGTATGCGGGCGCGCTCGCGCTCTGGTCGGCCGCGACGCTGCTGCTCGGCTTCGCCGGTTCGTTCGTCGGCGTGATCGTGCTGCGGCTCGCGGTCGGCGCGCTCGAAGCGCCCGCGTATCCGATCAACAATCGCGTCGTCACGACGTGGTTTCCGACGCGCGAACGCGCGAGCGCGATCGGCGGCTATACGTCGGGGCAGTTCGTCGGCCTCGCGTTTCTGACACCGGTGCTCGCGTGGCTGCAGGTGCATCTCGGCTGGCACATGGTGTTCGTCGCGACGGGCCTCGCCGGCATCGTCTGGGCGGCGATCTGGTACGCCGTGTATCGCGAGCCGCGCGCGTTTCGCGGCGTCAACGCAGCCGAGATCGCGCTGATCCGCGACGGTGGCGGCCTCGTCGATCTCGAGGATCGCGTCGCCGCCCGCCGCGAGCGCGCACCCTCGACGTGGCGCGATCTCGGGATCGTGCTCGGCCGGCGCAAGCTGTGGGGCATCTATCTCGGCCAGTTCGCGCTGAACTCGACGCTGTGGTTCTTCCTCACCTGGTTCCCGACCTACCTCGTCAAATATCGCGGGATGGACTTCATCAAGTCGGGCTTTCTCGCGTCGCTGCCGTTTCTCGCCGCATTCGTCGGCGTGCTGTGCTCGGGCCTGCTGTCGGACTGGCTGATGCGCCGCGGCGCGTCGCAGGGCTTCGCGCGCAAGCTGCCGATCATCTCCGGGCTGCTGATCTCGACGTGCATCATCGGCGCGAACTACGTCACGTCGACGGGCTGGGTGATCGCGTTCATGACGCTCGCGTTCTTCGGCAACGGCTTCGCGTCGATCACGTGGTCGCTCGTATCGGGGCTCGCACCCGCGCGGCTGCTCGGCCTGACGGGCGGCGTGTTCAACCTGATCGGCAACTTGTCGGCGATCGCGACGCCGATCGTGATCGGGCTGCTCGTCGACGGCGCGGACTTCTCGCGCGCGATCACCTACATCGCGGCGATGGCGCTCGCCGGCAGCCTGTCGTACGGCCTGCTGGTCGGCAAGGTCGAACGCATCGACGCATGAGCGCGGCCGTCACGCGGCGAGCGCGACGGCCTTGATGTCGAACGCGCGCAGCAGATCGTCGCAGAACGCGTCGACGATCGGCTTCTCCGACGTGCTGCGCTTCATCGCGAGATGCATCGGCACGTCGAAGCTGAACGTCGCGCGTCCGACGGCCTTCACGAGCCCGCGCTGCTCGAACGGCTCCGCGTAGTGCGCGGGCAGATAGCCGAGATGGCCGCCCGACAGGATCAGGATCGTCGCGGCCTCGATGCTGTCCGCGCTCGCCGTCACGCGGCGCTCGGGCAGCGGATACTGTTCCTCCGGCACCGGATAGGTGCGCCACACCCAGTCGTGCGCCTGCAGATCGTCGGCCGTCACCGCGCGCGACGCATGAAACAGCGGATGCCCGCGCCCGCAGTAGATCACCTGCTGCTCGGTAAACAGCGGCGTATAGACGAGCCCCGGCACGCGATGCCAGAAATAGCCGATGGCGAGATCGAGCTGGTTATTCACGAGGCTTTCCTCGAGCTCCTGCGGCGACGCGACCTTCATCGAAAACGTGACCGCCTGGTCGCGCTTGCGGAACGCGCCGATCGCTTCGGCAAGACGCGCGTTCTCGACGAGCGGCGCCTGGCCGATCAATCCGATCGACAGCGTGCCGACGAGCTTGCGATCGATGTCGCGCACGCGCGCGACGAACTCGGACGTCGCGGCGACGAGCGTGCGCGCCGTCGCCGCGAAGCGCTCGCCTTTCGACGTGAGCCGAAAGCCGCCGCGCCCGCGGTCGCACAGCTTGAAGCCGACGCGCGCTTCCAGCGCGGACAGCTGCGTACTGATGGTCGACTGGCGCACGCCGAGCGACGCCTCGGCAGCCGTGATGCCGCGCGCGTCGACGACGGCCAGAAAAACCCGGATGAGCCGGAGATCGAGATCGGTGGTATTCGAGAACATGCTGGAGCCTGCTTACATAGAGAGCACGCATGCGTTGCCATGAGAACGGCCGCGCGCCGCCATCGGCATCGGCGCGCGCCGCCGCGCCTGTTCGTTACATCGGGAAGCCCATCGCCTTGATGCCGTTGATCCACGCGCGCTTCCATCCGCCTTCGGCATCCGCGCCGTCGAACGCATGGAAAGTGATCTTCGCGGCGATCCAGCGCATCGGCTCGGGCGGAATGTAGCTCGGGCTCTGGTTCGCGATGTCGAGCTTGCGCTCGGGGCTGTCGCGATCGAACAGGATGTTCAGCCCCATGAATGCGCCGAATCGGCTCGCCGCGACGCCGAAGCCCGTATAGCCGGCGACGAACACCGCCTTGCCGCCGAGATAGCGCTTCGCGAACACCGAGCCGCGCGAGCAGTAGTCGATCGGGCCGCCCCACGCATGCGAGAAGCGCACGTCGCTCAGCTGCGGGAAGGTCCGGTAGAACGCCTGCGCGAGCCGGTAGTAGGTTTCGCGCCGACCGTCCTGCTGCGGATTCGGATCGCCGTCGAAGTGATAGCTGACGAGCCCGCCGAAGATGATGCTGTTGTGCTTCGTCAGCCGGAAATAGTTGAGCTGCGTGCGCGTGTCGTAGACGCCCTGCCGGTTCTTCCAGCCGATCCGCGCGAGCTGCTCGTCGGTGAGCGGCTCGGTCGCGAGCACGTGATCGCGCACCTGCATCACGCGGCGATTGATGTCGGCAATCCCGACCTTCGCGGTGCCGCTGCCGAACACGACGCGCGGCGCGCGCACGCTGCCGTTCGGCGTCTTCACGTACACGGTGCTGCCTTCGTCGGTCACGGCCGTCAACGGCGTGTGCTCGTACAGCTTCACGCCGAGCGACAGCGCCGCGCGCTTGAGCCCCCATGCGAGCTTCGCCGGATGCACGATCCCGCTGCGGTTGCGCGACCACAGCGCGCCCGCGAACAGCGGCGAATTCAGTTGTTCGAGCGTCTCGTCGCGATCGAGCAGCACGACATCGTGGCCGTATGCGCGATGCAGCTCGTAGTCGCCCTGCAGATGCGCGATATGGTCCGGATCGACCGCGACCGTCATCTCGCCGTTCCATTCGACGTCGGCGTCGATGTCGTAGCGCTTCAGCGTTTCCTCGAAGCCGTCGAGATTGCGATGGCCGAACGCCTCGAGCTGCGCGATGTCGTTCGGGAACACGCGTACCGCGTTCGGCAGCCCGTGCATCACCGATGTCGAGATGATTCCGCCCGCGCGCCCCGACGCGCCGTGCGCAACCTTGCCCGCCTCGATGAGCACGACGTTCAGATGCGGCATCTGCTCCTTCGCCTGCACGGCCGACCACAGCCCCGTAAAGCCGCCGCCGACGATCAGCAGGTCGGCCGTCACGTCGCCCGACAATGCAGGCTCCGCCGCCGGCGCGGCCGGGTTGTCGAGCCAGTACGGAGAGAGCTTCGTGTGCTCGAGCGCCTGTTCGACGCTCAGTGCGGCCGGCGCGTCGCGCCTCGCGTGCGGCGGTTCCGGCACGGTCCGTTTTGCTTCGTTGACTTCCATTTCCATGATTCCAGCGCTCCCGCGCGATTGCGCCCGTGTCGTCCCGCACGCGGTACGCGCGTGCCGCTGCCGCCCCGGGCGCGACCCGCTTCGCAGTGCGGACGATCGAAAATGCATCGGCCGCCGCGCGTGCGTCACACGGACGACGGCCACGCGGCAACCGATGCGGACATCACGACTTCTCGAGCAGCACGTAGAACTTCTTGGCGTCCTCGAGGGTCTCCCAGCGACCCGCGAAGCCGGCCGGCAGCAGATAGCCTTCGCCCGGCGCGAACTCCTTGCGGTTGCCTTCGACGTCGGTCAGCGCGATGCGGCCTTCGACGAGCCATACGGCCTCGTCCGCGGCGGTTTCGGGAAAGTCGACCGCGCCGACCTTCCCTTCCCACCAGCCGACGATGTAGTTGCCGCCCTTGCCTTCGGCCGCACGCCAGTCGCTTTCGTCCATCCCGAAGTCGAGCTTCGTGAATTCGCCTACGCCTGCGCCGAGCGGCAGAATGTCCTTGATCAGTTTGGTCATCTGAATCTTTCGTCTCTCGTTTGAAAAAGCAGAGACGAAGTTACCGATTTACACTGCGCCGGTATGCCCCCCTGCAGGGGGGACAAACCGCGTTTTGCGGCGCGCACGCCGACCGCGCGCGCCGGTATTTCCCCTTACTGACGTTTCGCGCGGCGGACGCTAAAATCCGCGCGCTTTTTCCGCAGGCTTTTCATCGGGGGACCGCATGCTGCTGAACGTGAACCCCTTCCATCGCGACGACGACCGCTTCAACGTGTCGTTCAAGGCACTCGGCGAATTGATCGAAACGGTCGGCACGCCGCATTTCGTGCCGCGTCTCACGCAATTGCTGAACGAAGTGGTGCCGCTCGACGTGCTGCACGTCGAACGCTCGCGCGTCGACGGCGCGATGCCGACCGGCTATCGCTGCGAATGGATCGGCAGCAGCGGGATCGGTACCGCGAGTGCCGAAATCTCCGACGTGATGACGCTCTACTACGAGCGCTTTCTCGACAGCGATCCGCTGTTCGCAGGGCTGCGCGGCAAGACCGGCACGATGCTCGTCGTGCGCGACATCGCGGCGATTCCGCCCGGCGAATTCCGGCAGCGGCTATTCGACGACGTGCGGATCGGCCACGAATGCGTACTCGCGCGCGGCACGCGCTACGCGCAGCATTCGATCGCGCTCGAACGCGGCCGCGACCGGCCGCCGTTCACGCTCGCCGAGATGAACCGCTTTCGCAGCATCAGCGACGTGCTGTTTCCGCTGCTCGAGCTGCATGCGTCGACCACCGCCGCGCGGCGCGTCGCGCATCCGGCGCCCGACGTGCATCCGCTCGCGCAGTTCGATGCGCGCATCGCGGCCGACGGCGTGAAGCTGTCGAAGCGCGAATACGAAACCTGCAAGCATCTGCTGTCGGGCAAGACCGTGCCCGAGACGGCCGAGATTCTCGGCGTGCGCGTCGCGTCGGCCGAGTCGTACGTGAAGCGCGCGTTCGCAAAGCTTGGCGTGCGCACGAAGCGCGAGCTCGTCGCGTGGGGCGCGGCCGCGCCGCTGCCGGCCGCCGCGCGCG